>JALWJR010000066.1 GCA_026996985.1 Candidatus Kaiserbacteria bacterium | reverse complement strand
TACTTCTTTTACATCTGAGGCTTCAAACGCATAAAAAAGCGGATTTTGTATTTTTTCTATTTTATCAATTTCCGAAAAACCTTCGGCGGTAACCACTCCGCCAACTTGCATAACCCCTTCGGTCAGCGTTCCCGTTTTGTCGGTCAAAATCACACTAACGGATCCCAAGGTCTCAGAAGATGATAAGTTCTTCAGCAGTCCCCCTTTTTTCAAAAGCCTCTGCGCTCCTATCGCCAAGATGGCAACGGAAATTGCCGGAAGGCCCTCCGGAACAGATGCCACTCCCAATGCTATGGCAGTCAAAATCATCTCAAATAAAGACTCTCCTTTTGCAACCCCCAAGATTATTGTTAAAAGCAAAATAAAGAAAATGGCAAAAGATATAATATGCGCAATATGCGCTATTTCTTTTTCAAAGGGAGTTTTCTCGGTTTTAAAGTTTTCTGTTTCAGTAGCCAATTTGCCGATGTGGGTATCTTTTCCGACCGCAACCACTATACCCTCTCCTTCTCCGGCAACAATTACCGTTCCTTTAAACAGCATATTTTTCTGTTCAATTATTTGATAGCTTGCATTATCTTTGCAGATGAAACTGGCGTCTTTCTCAGTTGCCAACCACTCACCGGTTAAAGCCGACTCATTTACCAACATGTCCCTGGAGGAAATCAGACGAATATCAGCAGGAATATGCATTCCGCTTGAAAGTGAAACTATATCTCCGCACACCAACTCTTCCGCCAAGATTTCATGATATTTACCATCTCTTTTAACTATCACCTTTTGTTTTTGAGCTTTTTTCAGTTTTGAAAAAATTTCAACCGCTTTTTCTTGTTGAAACCAAGATATAAACACATTTAAAAACAATGCGGTAAATATAACCAGCGCATTCTCAAACTCTTTCAAAAAAAGTGTTGCAAAGCCGGCAAAAAGAAGAACCATCGCCAAAGGGTTTTTAAACTGCTTTAAAAACTCAACAAATACATTGCGTCTTTTATGAGGAATTTCATTTTTCCCAAACTTATCTCTCAAATCGGCTACCTGCCCGAAGGAGATGCCGGTTTGCAAATTGGAGGAGAAAGCTTTTGCTATCGCCTCAGGCTTCCTTAGACACCACATAAGAGTATTGTATCAAATAACAAAAGGCTTTTAGAGCGTTTGTGGATAACTGTTTACAAACACCTGCCTTGTATGTAGCATGAACGAAGGTGCGGCATAAAAACAACTGAAAGGAGGTAGGTCGTGAACATGCATCCCTACTGGAGAATTTGCAAAAACTGCGGTTACAAAGAAGGCATACTTCTTTCCCATCATGCACATTTTACTCAACTTGCCGTTGGCTCCCCACCGACGACATGTCCTGAATGTGGCAAGAGAAAATTTGTAATTGAAGCAAATCCTGAAACTGAAGAAGCTAAATCTGATTAAATTCATAAAGAGGGTACCCCGCCCTCTTTTTTGTTTGATATACAAGCCAAACAATTGCATGTTTTGCAAAAAATTTTATAATAGACTTGTTCCCAAACAAGCACTTTGTTTATTTTGGCAATTTTTGGCTGCAACTTGCTTCGTCAACACTTACAAATACGCTGCATTTGCTCGGTTTCCTCAGCTGCGTTTCGCTCAAAAATTGCCTAAAATGCACTTTGTGTTGTATGGGAATAAGTCTAATTTTGCTTATGAACATAGAAACAATAAAGTCCGACCTTAAAGAGGCGATGAAAGCTAAGGACTCTTTAAAATCTTCCGTTTTAAGGTCTATAATGTCAGCTTATACAAATGAGCTCATTGCAAAAGGAAGAAAGCCGACTGACACTTTGGATGATAAAGAATTTGTATCCCTACTTAAACGATTACTGAAACAAAGAAAAGAATCAGCGGAACAATTCAGAGCCGGAGGAAGAGAAGATTTGGCGGAAAAAGAAGAAAAAGAGGCCGAGATTATAAGTAACTACCTTCCCGAGCAACCATCAAAGGAAGAAATAGAAAAAGTGGCAAAAGAGATAATAGATGAAATGCCCGATGCGCAAACCGGACAAATAATAGGAACAGTGATAAAGAAATTTAACGGACTTGCAGACGGAAGCCTTGTTAAAGAAGTTATAGAAAAACTCAAGTTTCAATAGGCTTGCATGGAAACAAGTGTATATTATCCGGTAGCGGATTTAGTTATTTTCAAAATATACGTGATACTTTTCAATTTTTGGCGTAAATTTTTCAACATATAAAGAAGAAACGAGGGCGCGCTCATCTACCGATCTTACAAAGGGATGGAACAAGTCGGCAAAATATTCTTTTTTAACAAGAGGTCTGACGGAAAACGGCCGAGCCGTGACCGTAAACGGAGCAAAATCTATCCTTTGAATTTGCTCTTTTAAAAACGGGTAAATTGACGAGTCCGAAAAAAGAAAAATATTCTCAGGCAATTTAAAAGTCTCGGAAGCCGTGGCGCAAGCATCGCCAAATGCTTGCACCCAATTTGTTACAGCTCCATTTAAAATTGTTTTTACAATTCTTCTCGCCGTGGGAATCAGGCTGTTCTCTTGATACATTTTCAATTTACTCATTGCTATATCAAACGGCGCTTTCATTTTTTGCGCAATTTCCTCGTAAATATCATCCACTCCGAATTCAATATCAACCGCAGTGATGATTTTGCCACCTTTGATATATGCAAGTTGGCTGTAAACCCCTCCGACATCAACAAATGTAAACTCGGAGACTTTAGTTTGCGCCAACGTAAGCACCGCATGCAAAAATGATGATTTGTAATTTTTGCGAACACCGACGGCTTTGAAAAATTCGTTAATCGCTTTTTTAATTGCGGGATGAGCTTTGGTTACAAACACAGAAGTTTCAATCTCGGAAATTCGTGTTTTGGACGGATTTTTAACCGGATAGCCATTTAAAAGAATTTCCGTTACGTAGGCGCTTATAAAACTCTCGTCTTGTTTTCCCATTTCTTTTTTTATGAAATCAAAAAGAAAATCAAAAGAAAAATACTGTGATTTTGGAAATGAGGCCGAAAAAGTCAATGTTGAAGACTCTACCCACGGCGCATGCAAAACAGTGTGCGCATCCAAATCCTTCGGAGTTATCTTCAAGGCGGCGAGATCTCTTCTTATTTTTTCAAATGATTTCTCCAGCGCGGTGTATAAAGAAGATGCCAAAGAATTTGCGTCGTTTTTTGTAAATTTTATATGCACACTTCTGCTGGCAAGTATTTTGGGTTTTGAACTTTTTGAGTGCTTATGTTTTAAAACGGCCACCGAAACTGTTGCCGATGAGATATCAAATACCAAAGTATATTTGGGATTAAACCCGAACAAAGAAAAGCTCATGCGAAAATTATAACACAAACTGACAAAGTTGTTTTGTTGTCCACAAAACAGCAAAACAATCTCTTAAAAAAACAAAAGCAAATATTTGTCAATATTTTTATTTGCAAATGTGCTGTACAATAAATTTGATGTCAAACCCCATAAGTAAAGTGCCACCACAAGATTTGGATGCGGAGAAAGCTTTGCTCGCCGCGGTTATGTTAAAACCGTCTTTAATGTATGATGTTGTTGATGTTGTAACACCGGATGCTTTCTATGCAACCAAACATAAAATGATTTTTGAAGCAATGCTTTCTTTGTTTGCCAAGGGAGAGCCGATTGACCTTATAACCCTTTCGGCAAAACTAAAAGAGCTTAAAAAGCTGGATAATGTAGGTGGAAAAGCTTACTTGACGGAACTTACCGCCCTGTCTCCTTCTCTGTCAAATGCTGTAAACTATGCAAATATAATCAAAGGAAAGCACGTACTGAGGCAGTTGATAGACGCAGCTGACAAAATAAGCGAACTTGGCTACGCCGAAGACAGAGACGTTGAACAACTCATAGACGAAGCTCAATCTATGGTCTACACCATAGCCAACACAAGTACTTTGCAAAAATTCAGCTCCATGAAAGACGAGCTGGCCCAAGCGTGGCAAAGACTTGAGGCCCTGCAGGAGTCAAAAGATTCTTTAAGAGGAGTGCCGTCTGGATTTAAAGATTTGGATAACATGCTGGCGGGATTTCAAAAATCAGACCTTATAATTCTCGCGGCGCGCCCATCAATGGGTAAAACATCATTTGCTCTTGATGTGGCGAGGCAAACCGCAATAAAATACAATACACCTGTCGGAATTTTTTCTTTGGAGATGAGTAGTCAACAGTTGGTTGATAGAATGCTCGCCGCAGAAGCGCGAGTTGATTCATGGAAACTTAGAACAGGTAAACTCCGCAGTGATGACGAATATGAAAGATTGCGTGATGCGATGGCGCGTCTATCTGAAGCGCCGATTTTCATAGATGATAAAGTTGACAGAACGGTGCTTCAAATGCGGGCGATTGCAAGAAGACTTAAAGCCGAAAAAGGACTTGGTCTTGTGGTTATAGATTATCTTCAACTTATAACACCTTCGGCAACCAGGGCTTCCGATTCAACGGTACAGCAAATTACGGAAATTTCTCGTTCACTAAAAGGTATGGCCAGAGAACTTGATGTGCCTGTTATAGCCCTGTCTCAGCTCTCCAGAGCGGTGGAACAAAGACGCGACAGACCGCGCCTTTCCGATTTGCGCGACAGTGGCTCAATTGAGCAGGATGCCGATGTGGTCATTTTTATCCACAGAGAAGACAAATTAAACCCCGATAGTGAACGAAAAAACATAGCTGATATTTTGGTAGAAAAGCACAGAAACGGACCTGTTGGCAAAATTGAACTTTACTTTGACAGCGAAAAAGCAAGTTTTCTTCCGCTTGAAAAACATGACTTTTCCGATTTTGCTCCGGAGACCGAGCAGGCATCCGATTGGTAAAATAGCTTTATTAACATGAATTCAGCCGAAAAATTAAAAGAAATGCTTATGCAATTCCCCTCAGTCGGTCCCAGACAGGCTGAAAGGTTTATCTACTTCATACTTTCGCGCTCAAAGTCCTGGAAGAAAGAATTTGCCAATTTGATAGAACAAGTTCAACAAGAAGTTGAGCTTTGTCCAATTTGTTTTCGTTTTTACCAAAAAAATCACAAAAACAACTCCGGCATCTGCTCCATTTGCGCAAACAATCAAAGAGATAACGTTTTAATGGTTGTCATAAACAATACCGATTTGAAAAATATAGAAAAATCCGGCTCCTACACCGGAAAATATTTTGTAATTGGCGGCTTGGCCCCTTCTGCGGGAAAAGCCGGAACCTTTAGAATACGTGAGCTTATCTCAGCCCTTGAGAGGACTGAATTCTCAGAAGTCATACTTGCAACGCCGGCAACCGTAGACGGTGACTACACTACGGAATATATAAAACATGAAATTGTAAAAACCATTCCGAAATACAAAGATAAAATTTCGGTTTTGGGCAGAGGGCTCTCACGCGGTGTTGAACTTGAATATGCCGACCCCACAACAATAAAAGAAGCTATAAAAAATAAAAAAACTATTTTCTAGTTTCGTCCGGATACTCCCCTTTTGCATAAGAGGGTTTGTTTTCTCTGAGCCAGTTGAAAAACCTTCTTGAAGCGTCTATTGCCCCGTAGCTTACAGATGACGGCGCCCTCTCAAGCACTATTACAAACGCAAATTTAGGTGAAAGACTATCGGAGTGTTTGTCAAACGGCCAAAAGCCGATAACCCAAGAGTTTTTAAATTCATTTTTCGCCCCAACTTGCGCCGTACCGGTTTTTGCCGCTATTTTCATATCATCGTAATTTAAAATTTTCAAAGTTCCCTCTTCAGTTGCCATTCGCATTCCTTCTTTTACCACTTTAAATTTGTCTTTGGCTATTTTTATGCGCTTGAATTTGGCTCTTTCATTTTTCACCAAAGTCGGAGGAGTAAAAAGCTTTCCGTCGTTTGCAATTGCCGCAACATACCTTAGAGCTTGAATGGGAGTTACAAGCCAGCCATACTGCCCTATCGCGCTGTGGTAGGTGTTACCCAAAAGCCATTTGCTTTTAAAGACTTTTTGTTTCCACTCCGGCGTGGGAACATTTCCCGAGAGCTCACCGGGCAGAGCTATTTCCGTTTTCTCTCCAAAGCCGAATGCTCTTGCATATTTTGCCAGTTTTTCTATCCCCAACCCTTCTTGAACCCCCAGCCCCATGGCTTTTGTTAGTCCTCCACCTATCGCATAAAAATATACGTTGGATGAAACCGCTATAGCTTTTCTCATATCTACATAGCCGTGCGCCTTCCAATCCAAAAATCGTGACGGTTTGTCTGGATTATACGGGTTGGGAACTATTAAAGCTCCGGTTGATAAAATGTTTTTATAAGGAGAAATTATCTCCTCGGCCAGAGCCGCCAAAGCAACATACGGTTTTACAATTGATCCCGGAGCGTAAACCGCAGATACAACCCTGTTTAAAAGCGGGGCATTTTTGGAAGTGAGATACTTTTTTATAAGTTCGGTATCTTGCGCTTCGCTCATAACCGAAGGATTGTAAGAAGGAAACGAGACCATCGCTAAGATTTCCCCGGTTTGAACATCAATTATGGCCCCGGCCCCTCCTTTGTACCCTCTTGTTAGGGTGCTTTTTTTAATTGCATCAAACAACCCATTTTGCAAATCGGCATCTATGCTTAAAATCAAATTGGAACCCGATGTCGGCGGTTTTATGGTATTTGACTGTTTCTGTCTCCCTAAAGCGTCAACTTCTATAAGTCTTACTCCGTTTATCCCCGAGAGGGTATCGTTAAAGCTTTTCTCAATTCCCGATTTTCCTTCATAATTTTTACGCCACCAGTTGCCGTTTTTATCTTTTGCCGGGTAAGATACATAACCTAATATATGTGAGAAAGCTTCACTGTCTATGTAAACTCTTTTGGCGTAAGTATCAAAAGTGGTTGTTGAGACGGTGGAGTATTGTGGCGCGTTCCAAGCAAGCCTCCTTTTGTATCTGTCCATTATCACTCCTCTTTCCGCAAACACTATTGTTTTGTCTATCCTGTTTGCGTTTGCCAGAGCAACAAACTCTTTGTTTCTTACTATTTGCAAATCAATCGCCCTGTAAGTAAAAATCAACAACACCAAAACAAAAATGACAGATAAGAAAAATATTCCCCATTTTTCAATCGGCTTTACGATTTTACCTTCCGCATGATCTTGAAAACGGGGCAAGTTTGTCGCATCAAGCAGTACATCGTCAAACTCTATGGCATTATATTTTTTACGTCTTCTCCACATACTCAAAACAATCTCTTTTTAACAAAAGCCACAATAAGAAACACTAGCAAAAAAACGACTGTTGTTTGAAAATGTTTAAGCAAATCCGCGCTCGGGTCAAAAAAAACAAGATCATATAAAAATGCCAAAAGAAGCACCTCCCAGTCAAACCACCAAAACAAAAGAAGTAAAATTGTAAAAAACGCCCACCATGGCAACAGAAAAATTGCAACAACTCCGCCGACAAGCACAAATATTGAAGTTAAAAACTTGCTCATCAGCTTATTATAAATTGATTGCGCGGATAATACAAAATTGCCAAAGAAAGTGTTACAAAGACTACTATCAAACACTGGTAGTTTATACCATCTCCAATAAACGCTTGGACATAAGTTGCAGTCAATCTTGTTTCAGACGAAGCTTCAAAAAGCGAAGCGATGCAGAGCATCGTTGAACTTTTTGAAGCAAGTATGAAGCAAGATTGACAAAACTTGGTGTTCAATGGTTTGTTGGGGATGGTATTATTAAAAAGCAAAGAAGTACACTTGAGACATTATGTTCTCCGGTACTCTTGCATAAAGGTGGATAAAGGCATTTTGAGGTTTGGCAACAACAGCTCCAACTTTGGCAATCGGCAACTGTAGCTCCGGCAGAAAAACAAGCGCGCCTTCTTCCACCTCCACCCCGGCCGGAAGCTCAATTACAAAATTTCCCGTACCCTCACCCACGGCTTTCGCTTGAATGGAGTTGTCACCGGAGATTATTACCACATCAGTTATCTCTCCGGGAGACGAGAAAAGCTTAACGGTTGCGATTTTGTTTTTGATATCAATTACCTCTCCTATGGCAAAACCATACTTATCAAGCACAATTGAAGGGTTTGCTTTTGTGTGCTCAAAAAGCACTAAAATCGTGCCGTCTTTTGTTACCGATGACACACGTCTGACCGGTTCATATTTTTGCTCTTTATCAATATTTGAATTGGCAAAAATCTCAAATTGTGAAAGTTGGTATTGCAAGAGAGCGTTTTTGTAGGCCAGTTTTTCCAACTCCGCCACTCTAGAGCGAGCCTCTTGCAATTTCCGCTCCAGAGAAGCTTTGGTTTCCAAATTTGCGGTCTTGCCGGCAAAAGACAACATCGGGGAAGCGATGTTTTTTGCAACCGAGCTTATTTTCCCGTTTGAAAAGTGGTTCACCGTAAGCAGAACAAACAAAAACACCAAAAAAAGCGTCAGTTTGTTCCATTTCTTTTTTTTATATGTCCCCTTTAAATTCATTGTTGTGTGTTATTAACGCCTCTTTGAAACCTTCGGTATCTTCAAGGATAACGGCTGTTCCTCTTACAACCGCCGTGAGAGGGTCTTCGGCAACTTTAACCGGAATTTGCAATTCTTCCTTGAACAAATTTGCAATTCCTCGTATAAGCGCGCCACCTCCCGTCAAATACACACCGCGCCTCATAACATCCGAGACCACCTCGGGAGGCGTGGTCTCCAAAACCTCTTTTGCGACATGCACAAGCCTGGAGACAGACGGAACAATCGCTTCACGAATATCGGAATCGGTTATAACAACCTCTTTCGGAAGTCCGTTTACCAAATCCCTGCCCCTTACAACAACCTCAAGAGGCTCTTCCAACGGAACAACGGCCGCAACAGAAAGCTTAACTTCCTCGGCGGTTTTTTTGCCGATTAAAATTTTAAATTCGTTTCTTATATAGTTTATTATGTCATCATTGAAGGCGTCCCCGGCTATTGCAATGTTTTTTGCGTTAACCAAACCTCCCAGAGATATAACTCCAATGTCCGTGGTTCCTCCTCCTATATCTATAACCATTGAACCGGTGGGTTCTTTAACGGGCAAGTTTATCCCAACGGCGGCCGCCATCGGCTCCTCAACTATGTGCACTTCTCGGGCGCCGGCGTTTTTTGCGGCGTCTTCCACCGCTCGCACTTCAACGTTGGTAATTCCCGATGGTACCCCGATAACAACTTTCGGTCCCAAAAAACGAGAAGAAGATGAAGCCTTGGAAAGAAGGTATGAAAGCATCTCTTCGGTTACTTCAAAATCCGATATTACCCCGTCTATAACAGGCTGTACCGCCTCTATATGTCTTGGGGTTCTGCCAAGCATATCTTTAGCCTCTTTTCCCACGGCGACAATTTGACCGGTTTTGCTGTTTACGGCGACAATTGATGGTTCGTTTATTACCACCCCTCTTCCTTTAACATAAACAAGGGTATTTGCCGTACCCAAATCTATACCGATATGATCGGATACAAAAGAGAGGGCTTTATTTTTTATTTGTCCCAACATAATCAGTAACTTTTAGCGAAAATCCAATCATGTTTTGCCGGCTCTCCGGTTATAAAGCATGTTTTGTTGGTCGGCTTTTTATCTTCATATTCTTTGGGAAGAACACGAGATACCATTGAATATTTCTCTTTAAGCAGTTTTTCCGATTCCGGATCTTCAGACCAAGAAGCCAAGAAAAACTTACCCGGGTGTTTTTCTATCTCATCAATTGAACTGATCTGAACAATGTTTTGTTGCTGAAATTCTTTGGCGCTACGGAACATATTATCTTGAATTTCTTTAAGTAAATCTGAAACATAATCATTTATATGTTGTGCCGGCACAGTTGTTTTCTCTTGAGTGTCTCTTCTGTATACGGTGCAAACCATATCTGCAACTTCATTCTCACCGATCTCAATCCTGATTGGTACACCTTTTATTTCCCAATCGTAAAATTTATGTCCGGGAGATTTGTTTTCTCTATCATCAACTTTCACCCTAAATTCCGCCAAGGCTTTGGAAATGTCTGAGGCAAACTTGGAAACCTCGGCCGTATTTTTAATCGGAACAACCACCATCTGAGTTGGCGCCACATTAGGCGGAAGTTTAAGACCTTTATCGTCTCCATGTGCCATAATTAAAGCGCCCAGCGTACGCCAACTCATTCCCCAGCTGTTTTGATAAACAAAGTGCCACTTTCCGTCTTCTCCCAAATACTTGATATCAAAAGCTTTTGCAAAATTATCAGCCAAGTGATGACTTGTGGCGCCTTGAATGGCTTTGCCGTCTTTTGCCATAACCTCAGTTGTTGTTGTAATCTCGGCTCCGGCAAACTTCTCACTTTCCGATTTTCTACCCCAAAGAGTCGGAATGGCCATCCACTCGTAAACCTCTTTGTACATATCAAGCATTCTCCACATCTCCTCCAGAGCCTCCCTTTTGTCTGCAAAAGCGGAATGCCCTTCCTGCCAGAGAAACTCACTCCACCTTAGAAACGGCCTGGGACGCTTTTCCCACCTTACAACATTTGCCCATTGGTTTACTCTAAGCGGTAAATCTCGGTAGCTGTTTATCCATTTTGCAAATGTCGGATACATTACCGCCTCTGAAGTCGGACGCACCGCCAAGGGCTCCTGCAACTCCTCTCCACCGGCAACGGTTACAACGGCAAGCTCCGGAGAAAACCCTTCAACATGCTCTGCCTCGGCTTGCAAATTGCTCATCGGCAAAAACAGAGGAAAATACAAATTTTCCACACCATCCGCTTTTATGCGCTTGTTGAGTTCGTCTTTTATATTCTCCCAAATCGCAAATCCGTACGGTTTCACTATTCCGCACCCTCTTGTTTGTGAAGATTCCGCCAACTCTGCTTCTTTAACCACATCTTGGTACCATTGTGGAAAATCTTTTTCCTGAGGTGTAATTCTTTGCATAAAACTATGGTACTACGGAAAACCCTACAAAACAATATTAACAAAAATTCCTTAATTTAATTGAGATATTGTCAAGAGCTAGTTGAACATTTTTAAGATGTCGTGGTAGGTGACAAATACCATAAACAATATAAGTAAGGAAAAACCTGCCAAATTCAACCCCATGACAATAAATGTTGGTATTTTTCTTCTTGTTATCCACTCAACTGCCACCATCACTATCCTCCCCCCGTCCAGGGCCGGCAGTGGTATCAAGTTTATAACAACCAGGTTTATTGATATAAACGCAATTACATGCAAAAGATAGATAAACCCGATTGAGGAAGCATCACTTACCACCCCAACAATTCCAACAGGTCCCGCAACCTGATTCCAATTTATCCCTTCGGCAAAAGCGTTTTTAAAGAGCGTGAACAACCCTTTTGTAACTTGCCCCAACGCCTCAAAAGAAGCAATGGTTCCGTAGTAGACCGATTTAAAAAGACCAAGCGGTTTTTCAACAATGTAGTTCATTGCAATTCCAACCGCGGGTTTGCTCGGAGACTGTGTCAGTATCCCTTGCGCCGGAGTTAAAACAACAGTGGTGGTAGATTTCTCTCCCATATGAAGCACCGTAAAAATAATTTCTTCTCCAACATGCTGTTGAATAAATTCAGATACGGCAGTCGGAGTAGTTTTTTCAATTTGCTTTCCGTCTTGCGCTTTAAGGTTCAGTATTTGATCACCAACTTTTAACCCGGACTCATCCGCAGGCGAGTTTGGTAAAATTTGTGAAATTATAAGTTTTCCTTGCTCGCTTTGGGTCGGATCGGCGGGAGTTGGCGCTCCCAACATAAAAGAGACGCTAAAGAGCGCCCATGCAAACAAAAAATTAAACAATACTC
>JALWJR010000065.1 GCA_026996985.1 Candidatus Kaiserbacteria bacterium | reverse complement strand
TCCCAACGTCATGTCAATTGAGGTTCTTATTTTTTGAACATCTTCATTGTTCATAGGTAAATCAACCGTGACAGCTACCCCAACTTCACGCTTGCGTCTCTCGGCTTGTTGAAAGTTAAATCCCAAAGAACGCATAATTCCCATTGTGATCTCTTGAGACCCTACGTTTATCAAATGTGATAACCTGACAATCCCGCGCTCCACAATATAAACTTTTGTTCCCGACGCTCCTATATCAACAACCAAAATCGGAGCGATTCCTCTTCCTAGCGAGGAGCGCATGGTACTGAAAATCTCAAGTTCATAGAACTTAACGGCCAGTCCGGCTTGTTTATATAAAGTTTGATACTGAGAAAGTATGTTGTTATGAATGGCAACAAGTAAAACCTCGGTTTTGTCGTTAGTCTGCCTGTTGCCGTTTTCATCTCTTCTCCATTCGACCTCTTGTGGATCCTCGGGAATAATCAACCAATCAAGAGTTACTTCATTTATGGAAACCGGAATGTATTTTCTAGCCTCAAGAGGAATCATGTTTTGTAACTGCTCCGGGGGAAGTTTCGGGAACTCTACAATTGAAGTCAAGCTGGAAGCAAACGGAATACTCACCCCTGCAGTCTTGGCGGTTACATTTGATTCTCTTATCACATCCTGCAGAGCCTGCGCCAGATCATGAGTTTGCAATTTAACCACCTTTCCCAGCTCATCACCAACATAAGGCCCCAGCGCTATCTCACCGTAGGTTTCAAGAACCGCCTTGCCTCTGTATTGCCTCAGTTGAACAACTTTTATAGAAGAAGTACCGACATCAACACCCAAAACACTTCCCTTTTGGGCAGATAGATTTTGCGGTAAAATTTTACCTAACAACTCGGTAATTCCCATGCACTTATTCTATCACATAAAATTAAAAGATTTGCTATCCACATTTGATAAACTGTTTAATTTTTTCTTAAAGAAAAGAAAAACGGAAGTCGAATTTCAAAACAATAAGCTCAATTTAAAAACAATAAAAAACTCAATAATTATAAATGGTGTGAATGTTAAAATCCTATTTGAATATGACCCAACAGTTAGAGCCGGAGTGATTGAATTAAAATACTACAAAAACAAACAAGTTGCTGAGTTCTTTGCAAATAAAATCTACAATGAGATTATAAGAGAGCACAACAAAGATATTTGGCTTTTGCCGATGCCGTCATCTTTTTTGAGAAACAAAAAACGTGGTTATGATCATATAAAATTTTTATGCAACAGCGGAGACCTCCGCAAACTGCAAAAAGTCTACCCTCTTGCCAGAGCGCACAGAAAACCTCAACAAAAACTTACTCGCAAAGAAAGATTAAAAAATTTAAAAAACACATTTTCTCTAAAGAAAAAATTAAATCTAAAAAACAAACAAATTATTCTTGTAGATGATGTTACAACAACCGGCGCCACTCTAAAAGAGGCAATAAACACACTCAAAAAAGCCGGGGTTGATAAACTGGAGGTAATTGTTATTGCAAAGGTGGAAAATACAAACTAAAGTTATCACCTATCAAAGCGCGACCACAACTCTTGCCGGTCTTATAACTCTGTCGCCTATCTTATACCCCTTTTGCAACACAGCTATTATTTTGCCGGATTCAAAATTTTCACTTTTTCTCTGCTCTGTAGCCTCATGAATCTCCGGGTTAAATTCATCACCTTCTTGCCCGTAAATTTCCACCCCGTAAGATTTTAAAGTCTCCAAAAAAGAATTTCTTATTCCCGATATACCATCTTGCCACTGCTTATCAAGCTCATTCCAAGATTCACTAAATAATGCCATATCAAAACTGTCCAAAACGGGCAGGAACCCTTGCAAAACTTCAGAGACCGCTTCTTTTTTTAGATTTGCAAACTTCTCTGAATTCTCTTTCTTGATATTTATAAAATCGGCCTGAGCCCTTTGCCAACCGTCAAGATATTCTTGTTTTTGTTTTTTGCATTCTTTAAGTTGTTTTTTGAGTTTGTCTATTTTAAGTGACAATTCATCAGCAACTTCAGGTTCGTAGTTTATATCTTCCACAATCTCTTGTTGTTTATCTTTGCTGCTCTTTGCTTCAGATGACATGCGCAAATTATAATGGATTAGCGCTTCAAAGCAAGTAGCGCTTGAAAATGGGAGGTATTTCTAACGCTTGCTCCACTGCGGAGCTCTGCGAGCTTTTTTAAGACCAAACTTCTTACGTTCTTTTTTGCGTGGATCACGTTTTAGATAACCTTTTTCTTTAAGCTCTGACCTTCTTGTCTCATCTTCTTTAACCAAAGCTCTTGCAATACCTAAACGGATAGCTTCAGCTTGAGATGGAAGAGAACTTCCTTTTACTTTTACGGTGATTTTATACTTTGATGATTTTACAACATCAAGCGCTTCTTTCGCTGTGCGACGCTGTGTGTCGGTTTTAAAATACTCGTCAAAAGGCTTGTCATTTACAACAATATCAAATTTTGAGCTTGGAGTTATTCTATCCCTGGCTGTTGCCGTTTTTCTCCTTCCCACACTTTCTATGTATTTTTTCTCTGCCATGTTTACTCGTTAACAATTAAGTTCTTTATTCTTCTTTTCTGCAATTTGTTTTTCGGTAACATTCTCAAAACCGCCATTTTTATAATTTCAGCATATCCTTTCTTTTCAATAACTTCTTTCATTGTAAAAACTTTTCTACCGCCCGGATAACCTGAGTATCTGTCATATTGTTTTTGATCACGCTTTTTGTCAGAGATATCCAAAGCTTGCGCATTTTCCACCACAACCTCAACATCGGCAACTTTATTTTTTGCAAAATCAGGTGAGTTTTTGCCCAGCAAAACAAACGCGACCTCACTT
>JALWJR010000064.1 GCA_026996985.1 Candidatus Kaiserbacteria bacterium | reverse complement strand
TATGTACTCTAAAGATTGTACTGCTCTCTCTTCTTCTTGGTGAACAATCACCCCGCACTCAATGAGGAGTGCCGGTATATGATTTCTTTTGAGTACCACAAGGTTGTTGTACTGCAATACACCCGCATAAGTATCAAGCCACTGTTTAGATTCCCCTTTGATCGGCATTGCATGGTGCGTTGAAGGATGCATACCGGAAGTACGTAGGGATTTTCCTATAGACTGTGCCAGAGAGAAGCTTTTTGCAAAACAGGGATTTTTTTTGGAAACAAAGAGGCTGTATCCTCTAAACCGGTTTGAATACCGGTGTTTTTTCCCGCGATACTTCCATGTTTTCAAAAACCTCTCTTTAACAGCATCGTGATGTATAGAGATGAAATGAGTGGCCTTATGGGATGCTGCAGAACGCACTCTCTCTTCCAGGGATATCTCATTTTCATCCGCATTGACAAAAAAAGAACGGATACCGGCATCTTGTAGTGCATAGTAAAGAGCCAGAGCCGTTTTTCGGTTGAATTGATACTCAGGCGCCCCTCTGGCACTTCTGGCTCCGTAGTGTTGCGGCGTATGTCCTATGTCTATGGCAATATAACACTCTTTTGTAAAAGCAAGGACTGAAAGTAGCAAAAAAGACCATATTTTTCCCATTTATTCCACCTGTGGTAAAAATCTTGGAAAAGTGTACAGGAAATTTGGGAAAGAATGAAATTGGAGAGTGAAGAGCTATCTTCCATTGATACTCCACCCCATAAATAAGGTGGATTCTTCCTCCATAGCCTAAACAGCTATTTTCAGGGAAGCATTATTGCCGTGTATCCCACGGACAAGTATGTTTTTCGCGCCATTTACATCCGCATTTTCTGTGTAGCCACAAGATTCACATAGAAACTTGCTTTGGCTTTTTCTGTTGTTTTTGGAGACATGACCACAAACGCTACAGGCTTGGGAAGTGAACTTAGGGTCGACCTTGATGAGTTGCCCCCTTCTTTCACATAGTTTGTATTCAAGCAGCTCAAAGAACAGTCCCCAGCTCTGCTGTGTGATTGATCTGTTTAATCCAGCTTTTGCTTTAACGCTCTTGCCGGGTTTTTCTTTTGTACCCTTTGCGCTTCTGGTCATGTTTTTTATCTTTAAGTCCTCTACCACTACAGTGCCTTGGTTTTCGGCGTATTGCAGAGACAGTTTGTGTAGGAAATCTTTTCTCTTATTTGCTATTTTGAGATTAATTTTTGATAGTTTGGCTTTGGCTTTCTCCCTGTTTTTAGAGCCTTTTTTCTTTCGTGAAAGCTGTTGGGCTCTCAACCTTAGTTTTTTAAGCTCTCTCGCTAAGTCCAACGGCTTTACCTTATTGCCGTCACTATCGGTAACTACCAAAGAGACACCCACATCAAGCCCGATAGCTTTGCTTGGGTTGCTGCACGGTTTTATCGCATTGTTCTCAACATCTATCAAGATGCTTGCATGATATTGATAGGCTTCATAGCTCACAGTAACCGTCTTGATCTTGCCGACAAACTCTTTTCTGAGCCCTTTACACTTCACCCAGCCGACTTTAGGTAAGAATACCTTATTGCCCTCAATTTTAACCCTCTGTGGGTATTGATAGCTTTGTCTTGAGTGATGTTTGCTTTTGAACTTTGGAAACCCGCCGCCTTTGAAAAAGTGCTGGTAGGCTTTGTCCATATTTGCTATGGATTGCTGAATAGCTTGTGAGTCAATCTCTTTTAGCCAAGAAGTTTTTTCACGCTTTTTTAGTTTAGTGATATGGTTTATAAGTGCATACTTTCCGATTTTAATACCAAACCTCTGATAGGCAAACTTTCGTAAAGCCAATGCACGATTATAGACATATCTTGCTCCACCTATTTGAGAAGAGATGATCTGCTGCTGTGCTTTGTTTGGATACAGACGAACCTTTTGTGCCTTTAGCATCTCTTCTCCTTTTTTTAATATGGTGTGCTATTGGAATTTTAGTTGTTTTTTTATTTGAGTAATCAAAACTATTTCATTTTGGCATATTTTTCGCATTGACACACAAGTAACTAATATTCGCTTTGCGAATGTAGCTGATATCCACCACTTAAAAGAGGTGGTTTTACGCTATGTTTTGATAAGAATAACCTCTTCTGGATCAAACGCTTCATCATCAAGGGTAATGTAAACCCGAGAGAACTCTTTGATGGCTCCTGAGATATCTTTGTAATTGATACAAGGGGAGGGCTCTGCCACGCTAAGGGTACGTGTTATTTTTTGAGGCGAGATTGACTTGTTCATACGAAGGGAGTTGATAAATATTTCCATCACATACTCTAAAGCATCAGAAGAGTAGGTTCGAAGGTATTTTTGAATACTTTTGTGCTTTAAAGGGATATATACAGCAATGTGGGCATCATTTTGCAGGATAATGCCCACATTGATAGTCTCTTTGCTTTTTGCATTATGAAACTGTACAACTGAACATAAATATTTATTTAACACATCATCCATAGAATTAACCACCAACCCCGTATTATACATTTATATAATACCCGTTTTTTGTATAAAAGTTGAAATATTATATATGCTAAATATACGTAAAATGTATATTTAGCATATGCAATCCTTGTTTTTTTGTGAAAATCTGATTAAATTTGAACTTTAAAGCAAAATAATGTAGAATTTGTTATATTCATTTTTTATCATCTTAGATGATTCTTCGTTGCATGAGCAACAGGCAAAGTACAGAACTTTAATAAGTGCCCTAAACTGTACCCTCCGTCTCGCCTACGGGAGTTTAAAACAAACTCCCGCTTGGGGAGAATTCCGTTTTGCTCCTACAAAATCCTTAACTTCAGTGTTATAGAGAATTTGCAATACA
>JALWJR010000063.1:29625-39245 GCA_026996985.1 Candidatus Kaiserbacteria bacterium | reverse complement strand
AAAATTAAAACCAACACAATAAGTCCCACACTTATCGCTTGCGTCATAAGGTTTGACCCTAAAAACTCTAGCTGATCATCTTCACTTCCCTTCCAGTACACCACAAACCCGACTATCATCATATAAATTGCCACAGCAAGCGGAATTGAAAGTATTGTATAGATAAATTGCATCATAAGCCTCTAAGCAAAGTCTCGCGCAAGATTATCAAAATACCCCAAATTGAAACCATAACAAATATTATCAAAATACCCCAAAAAGCTATGGAGGTCATTTTTTTGGTTTTCTCGGCGCTCTGCTCTCCCCACAAATTTTTCGCTATACTGTAAAAGAAAATCAAAACGGCCACTCCAATCAAAAGTTTTGAAATTTGATCTATAATCGGCAAAAGAAAATCATATATCAACTCCTTAAAAGATTTTGGCGCTGCAAAAGAAAGAGCCGGAACAAGCGCAAACGAAAATATGCTTAAAAATTTCTTCATATTAATTTCTTAACTCTTCTACGGTTCCTCTTATAAGCGCGGCTAAGGCTGAGGCTCCCAATATTAAAATTATGCCTACAACTCCCCAGAAAAAATTATGCTTGGCTTTCACTATCTCGTCTTTGTTTCCTTGCGCCGCGACAAATCTAAAACCGGCATACACTATAAACAAAACCGACAAAGGAAGACCGACATAAACGATCGCTTGTAAAAACCTCTCTATCAAAATTTCAACCGAGTTAACCCCTTCGAGCGGATTACAAAGCCCGGTGCAGTTGGCAGCTTTAACATCATCCGGTAACAAAACAAATGTAACAATAAAAATATAAAAGCTGATGATATGTTTTTTTACTATTTCCATTTTTCAAGTAAAGCTTTTAATTCTTTGTCCGCATAAGAGACGGCTTCAGAAAAACGCAATTTACCGGACAAAACAGAATTTACCATATTGGCAAATATTGCATCTGTGTTTTTAGGGTCCGGATCAAGCCAGCCGAATGAGATAATGGCAGACCTTCTGAAAATCTCCTGTACCGGATTATTGGCTTCTTTGTTTAATACAACCCTAAGAGGAGGCATGGCAGTATGATATTTGGAGAAAAGCGCCGATTGTGTCGGTTGTGTCAAGAACAAGGCCATGACAATTGAACTGTAAGGATCTCTTGCATGTTTTGGTACAACAAAAGCATATAACCTTCCAAAAGTTGCATTTCTTTTGGCACCCTCTCTGATTTGCGGCAAAGGAGCAACATCAAAGTTCAAATTTGGATTTTTGTTTTTTATATCATTAAACTCGCTTGCGTATCCCATATACATGGCCAGTCTGCCTTGAGCAAACAAGTCAAGCGAGTTGGGCAAAGACCTGTTGTAGGTGTAGAAAAACTTTGAAGGATTGGCAAACTCGGTATAAAACCTTAAAACTATTTGCATTGCCGGTATTTGACTGAGACCTTCTCCAACAACGGAAGCTGCCAAAGCCGAGAAAAGCTGACCCTCCAAGGTTCGTTCTATAACTTTTCCTCCTTTTTGTGTGAGCATTGTAACTAAAATATCTTTGGCATGATCTATATTGTCATATGTTCCCAGGCCTACAGCGGCAACATCTATCACGCCGTTTTGTTGTTTTTTGGTAATTCTTGAGGATAAATCAATAAGTTCATCCCAATACTTCGGCGGTACTGTCTTTCCGGCATCGGCAAACAAATCTCTATTCCAATACAGAACCATCGGGTCAATCGAAAAAGGCAAACCCAATATTCCTCTTTCTGACAAAAACAGAGAGCTTTCATCTATGAAAATATCCATAAATTCTCGGCGAGAATAGGTTTTCATTCCATAGACTTCATCATAAGGAATTGGAGTTATCTTATCCCAATACTGCAGAATTTGCGACTGGTCAATCAAAAACAAATCGGGGCCATCACCTGATGCGAGAGCATTTATAATCTCGCTTTCATACTCTTCCGGTTCAATATAGCGATATTTTATAAGGTTTGCTTTCTCACTTATATCACCAAGCTCGTTTAAATATTTATCAAACAAGTCGGGGTCGAAAGTTCCCCATATTCTCACCGTACCTAAAGAATTTCCGGCTCCTCCTCCGGAGAGACCGGCAAACACAAAAACGGCGACAACTATAAAGAATGCAAAAATTCCCAGAATCGCCAACTGAAAAACAGACATCTTTTTCATAGCCAAATTATACCACGCTCAATAAAAGCGCAAAATAGAAACTGTGTTTATCCAAGCATGCTTGCAAACTACGGTTTGCGAAACATTAAAATATAATGATGCGCGGCACGCGGAAATTCTTGTTCAAAAACAAACCCGGCACTCTCAGCAATTTTTTGCGCTTTCTCAGGAGAGAAAACCATCTCCGAAGGCGGGCCAAAGCCGGAGAAAGAATCTATCCAATCAATAATCACCATTTTCCCGCCGTTTTTTAAAATCCTGTTAGCCTCAAGCAAAAAGTTTAATTTCTCTTGCGATTGAAACAAGACATTTGCCACCAACACAAAGTCAACCGTATTGTCATTTATCTTTGTTCCTCTTGCTCTTTCAACATCGGCCCAAAGATAAATAATATTATCAAGACCCAGCGCTTGCGCGTCTTTTTTTATTCTGCCCAACATATCTTTTTGCACCTCAACGGCATAAACCGTGCCGGAGTCTCCCACCTTCTGTGCCAAAGGAATTGTGTATCTGCCTTCTCCGGCTCCCAAATCAGCTACAACCATACCGGGGCGAATCGCAAACATCTCAACAGTAGCCTGAGGGTTTAAAAACCCGGTTTCAGTACCACCTGAGGCAAGCGCTCTTTTGGTTCTTTCAAGCTCGTCAGAGCTTTTGGCTTGCGCATATAAATTGCGCGCTTTTTGATCATTAAATCCAAATCCGGCAGGTACACTCATGCCATAAGTATAACAACTCTAAGAATTTCAACAAAAGCAAATGGGGATATCTTTATTCTTTTTCAATTTGCTCACCACCATCTCCCGACTCCAGCACTTCTATTGAAGCCACGGCATCTCCGGATTTTAACCTCATAATTTTTACACCTACCGTAGTTCTTCCCAAAGTCGGAACCTCTTTCAAATCAGTCTTTAAAACTATTCCTTTTTGAGAGATGGCGACCAGCTCTCCTTCATCTCCGGCAACAACGGCGGCACCGATAAGCTCTTTTGTTTTGGAATTCAAGTTCACGGTTTTTATACCCGCTCCACCGCGTTTTTGAACTTTATACTCCGCCAAAGAGGTTTTCTTGCCATAGCCGGTTGAAGTTGCGACAAATAATTTGTAGTTGTTGTCTCCATTGGGAACCACACCCGCGCCGACAACAATATCTTCTTTTTTCAAAGAAACGCCTTTCACTCCCGCGGCAACACGTCCCATAGAGCGAACATCGGATTCTTTAAAACGAATTGCCATACCAAGTCGTGTTACCAAAACCACATCATCACCCTTCTTTACAAAATGCGCGCTTTTTAATCTGTCTCCGTCCGCCAGTTTGATAGCTACTAGCCCGCTCCTTCTAACCTCAAAAAACTGAGATGCGTCTGTTTTTTTAACCGTCCCGGACCTTGTAACCATAAACATTGAAAGATTGTCGGCTTGTTTTACATCTTTGAGCATCGGCAAAACCGAAGTGATTCTTTCATCTCCCACCAAAGGCAAGAAATTAACAATCGCCTTTCCTTTTGTGGATTTCTTTCCTTCCGGTATCTCATACATTTTTGTTTTGTACACTTTTCCGGAATCGGAGAAAAACAACAAGTCACTGTGAGCGCTTGCCGTTAAGAAAATGGACACGACATCTTCTTCTTTGGTATTCATGTCAGCTGCGCCGACCCCACCTCTTTTTTGCTTTCTGTACTCGACCGGGTTGGTTCGTTTAATGTAACCGCCTTTTGTAAGAACAAGGGCGTATTCTTCATCGGGAATCAAATCTTCCATTGAAAAATCTTTCGCCTGACGCGCAACAATTTTTGTTCTTCTGTCGTCTCCGTATTTGTCGGCCAACTCCTTTAACTCTTTTTTAATCAAAGTCATCTTGCGCGACTTGCTTTTCAGCAAAGCCTCCAACTCTTTAATAAGCTTTTGAATTTCTTTCAATTCATCTTCTATTTTCTTTCGCTCAAGGTTGGCAAGTTTTTGCAATTTCATCTCCAAAATCGCGGTTGCTTGAATCTCTGAGAACTTAAATTTTTTCATCAAACCCGCATGCGCCGTTGGCACATCCTTGCTGGCTTTGATAAGTTTTATAATTTCATCAATATGATCAAGCGCTTTTTTAAGACCGATTAAGATATGCTCGCGAGCTTTCGCCTTTTTCAAATCAAACTCCGCTCTGCGAGTGATAACTTCAACTCTGTGTTTTATGTGCGCCTCTATCAAATCTTTCAGTCCCAGAGTCTGCGGAACGCCGTCAACCAAAGCGACCATGTTGTAATGGAAAGTCTCCTCAAGTTGCGTGTGTTTGTAAATGTAGTTTAAAACGGATTGCGGATGAGCCGAAGATTTTAAGTCTATAACGATGCGAATATCTGAGGTTGACTCGTCTCTTAAAGCTTTTATGCCGTCAAGTTTTTTGGCGTGCACCAAATCGGCTATCTTGGCGATAAGATTTGCCTTGTTTACACGGTAAGGAATTGAGGTAATAACAATTTGAAACGTTCCGCGTTTTGCTTCAACTATCTCAGCCTCCCCGCGAACAACAACACCACCGCGCCCGGTGGCATATGCTTGTTGTATGTCTTTTTTGTTAAACGCCACACAGCCTGTCGGAAAATCCGGACCTTTTACAAACTTTAGCAAATCCTCGGTTGTGGCTTTCGGGTTGTCTATCAAATGCACCGTGGCATCTATAACCTCGCGCAAGTTATGAGGAGGAATGTTTGTTGCCATCCCAACGGCAATTCCCAAAGTTCCGTTGATAAGAAGGTTGGGGGGCAAGGCCGGAAGCACTGTCGGCTCTTTGTGCGTGTTGTCATAATTGGGGCGAAAATCAACCGTCTCTTTCTCTATATCCTTAAGCATCTCCCCGGCAAGTCCCGACATCTTGGCCTCCGTATAACGCATGGCCGCCGCTGGATCACCATCAATTGAACCGAAGTTTCCTTGTCCTATTATAAGCGGGTAGCGCATGGAAAAATCTTGCGCCATGTTAACCAAAGAATCGTAAACCGCCGAGTCTCCATGCGGGTGATATTTTCCCAAAACTTCACCAACCACGGTTGCGGACTTCTTGGTTTTAGCACCGGCGGTCAGTCCCATCTTGTGCATTGCATATAAAATTCTTCTGTGAACCGGCTTTAGCCCATCGCGAACATCCGGCAGAGCGCGAGCGGTTATAACCGTCATCGCATAATCAAGATACGACTCTTTCATTTCTTTCACTATCTCATGCGGTATGATTTTGTTGTTTGTTGTTTGTTTCTCAGTCATGGTTTGCTATTTTATCACATTGTTATCTTTCTCTAAAATTTTTACATCGCCATTTTCTTGCAATTGCAATCTTATAAGATTTTTTGTTGCTCTTTCTATCTCTTGGTCATCAATTTTTACAGCCGGGTTTTGCAGTACATCATTTAAAATTTTTGTTGGCGAGTTTTTAACGGAATCGCCTATGACCTGCAATGAATTTGCCGTATCATTCCAAATCTCTTCAAACGCTTTAAAAGAAGAGGCCGCCTGTCTTTTTTGCTGTTCATTTGAGTTTTTAAAAGTCAAAGAGTCTTTAAAATACAACGTTACAATCCAAAAAGCGACTAAAACCAGCACAGTCAAAATTGAAAAAGCCAAAGCGATGGCGCGCCTCTCTTCTTCCGGACGCATTTTTAATTTGGACAAAAACTCCATAGATTATCAAGATTGTACCACAAACACTTTCCCTTGATAAGTATCAACATCTCTTTTTTTAAGTGTCAGCTTGTCAACAACCGGCGCATCGTCTTGTCCCGCCTCTTTCAAAAACTCTCGCAAGGAAGCGTTGGAGCCTATTCCGTCAAAATGCATTGGAATTATAACCTTCGCCTCCAGAGAAACCGCCAAAGAATGCGCCTCCGACGGCGAGAGCACCTCCCCGTCCCCGATTGGAACAAACAAAATATCAACTCCTTCCATATCTTCGGTAATTTTAAAATCCATTGCTTCTTTGTCTTTCAAGGCGCCCAAATACAAAATATTCATACCTTCCAGTGAGACGGCATAAATCGTGTTGATGAGAAAATCCCCTCCTTTTTTTGATTCATAACCGCTCTGGGTCGGAACCCCGTGAACAAACACAGCCCTTGCTTCGTACTCGCCGGGGCCGTCTATAACAAACAAATCTTTTCCTTTTCTTTCAACTTCCGAGATTCCGTTGAAATCAGGGTGATCTAGAGAAACCAAAGCTATATCCGCTCCGAATTTTACCGTTTTTAGAATTTTTGATTGTTTTGATATGGGGTTAAAAGCCAAGGTTGTATCGCCAAAACTGACTTTAAAAAATTCTCCCTTGTGATGTGTAATTATCATGACGGTATTTTAAAACAACAAAAGCGAAAAGCAAATTTTGAATTTGTGCGCACGCTTGATACTTGTTACAATCTGTCAATGCTACAGGAGATTAAAGACGAGAAAAACTACAACCCGCTTGAGCTTGATACTTACGCACCATTTCAGCAAGCTTGGTTCTATGGTAATTGGCACAAAAACAATAAAGAAGAAGTAAAGAGATTTGTTTTTACAAAAAACGATGAGACTTTGATTTTATTTCAAGCATACAAATGCGCGATTCCCAAGATAGGCTCTTATCTAACCATTCCTTACGGACCGATTATCTCAAAAAAGATTAATGAAAAAGATTTGAATGAGTTTTTAAACGAATTTTATGATTTGCTAAAAAAAGAAAATTTTATATTCGCGCGACTTGATTTTTCACCTTCTCTTGCAGACTCGCCTTTGTCCTTTAAAAAAGATGATGCCGACAAAATTTTAAAAATCCTCTCTTTACATAAGTATGTCTTTAAAACACCTTGGTACGCAGTTCACGGGGCATGTTTTCAACCGCGCCGAGAGTGGGTTTTGCCACTTAACAAAACGGAAGATGAGCTTCTTTCAGGTATGCATCAGAAAACTCGCTACAACATACGACTTGCCTTTAAAAAACAAGTTGAAACAAAAATCATATCGGAAAATTTGACAGATTACTTTGACGACTTCTACAGACTTCAAGAGCTGACCGCAAAAAGAAACGGCTTTTCCCTGCATGAGAGAAACTATTACAAATCCGTTTTGCAAGATGCGACAGAGCGTAAAAACGGATTTTTGGTTTTTGCATATCATGAAAATGATCTTTTAACGGCAAACTTTGTCATAAATTACGGAAAAATAGCAATGTTCGCCTACGGAGGATCCGCACCTTTCAAAAGAAACTTAATGAGCAGTTACGCCGCGCACTGGAGAGGAATTGTTCATGCAAGATCTTTGGGTTTGGAGTTTTACAATTTCGGCGGATACTTTGACGAGAAAGGACCGAAAGTAAAACCGGAGACACTCAAAGCGCGTTCGCGTTTTTCCGTCTTTAAGCGAAAATTCGGCGGTTTCAGTTGGGAGCATTCCCCTTTTTATGATTTGGTTGCAAATTCATTCAAGTACAAACTTTACATATTGTACAAAAAAATTCGCCATGTCTAAATTTAGACAAAAATGATATAATCAAACTGTAAACCATGAAAGTTAAAGAAAAAATAAAAGCCTTTATTCCCGAACCTTTAATTTCATTTTACCATTTGACCTTGGTTTTTGTCTCGGCGCTTTGGTATCGTTTTCCGGCCAAGAAAATGACGATAGTTGCAATAACCGGAACAAAAGGGAAAACAACAACAGCAAACTTGCTTTGGCAAATTCTCAACAAAAAAGAAAAAGCCGGACTTCTAAGCTCTACTCTCCTCTCTTACGACGGAGAAAAGATAATCCCAAACAACATGCACATGACAATGCCTGGCAGATTTTTTATTCAACAGTCTCTTTCCAAAATGCTCAAAAACGGATGTAAGTTTGCTGTGGTTGAGGTGACCTCCGAAGGTATCGCTCAACACAGAAACAAATTTTTATTCCCCGATTTGGCGGTTTTTACCAACTTGTCGCCGGAGCATATAGAAAGCCACGGCTCTTATGAAAACTACAAACAAGCCAAGGGTTCTCTTTTTGCTCAAACAGCATCCAACAAAGGAGCGATTTTGATAAACCGCGATGACAAAGAAGCGGAGTATTTTTTATCGTTTCCGGCAAGAATTAAAAAAACATACGGAACAGACGGAAGAAGCAACTATCAAATAAGCGATATAAAACCGTCTTTATCCTCGGTTTCTTTTTCGGTAAACGGTGTGCAATTTAGTATTCCTTTTGTGGGTGAGTTTCAAGCTGTAAACGCAACGGCGGCGGCAGCCTCGGCCGATATGCTCTCTGTTTTTTCACTGCAACAGTCGGCGCAAATTTTAAAAGAAGCCGAAAGTATTCCCGGAAGAATGCAAGAGATAAACGAGGGACAAGATTTTAGAGTTTTTGTTGACTACGCCCACGAAAAACTTTCGGTAGAGAATGTTCTTAAAGTTGCGCGCTCTCTTGCGCGAGAGAATTCCGTAATAGTTGTAACCGGAGCAACTGGCGGTATGCGCGACAAACAAAAAAGACAAGATATAGGGGAACTTGTTGCAAAATATGCAAACTACTCGGTAATAACAAACGAAGACCCGTATGATGAAGACCCAAAGCAGATAATCAAAGAAATTTGCAGCTTTGCCAAAGAAGCGGGTGCAAATGAAGATACACTCTTTTGCATTACAGACAGAGAAAACGCGATAAAAAAAGCCTTTGAAATTGCAGATACCGGAGATGTGGTTTTGCTCTTGGGTAAAGGGTCGGAAACATTTATAATCCAAAACGGAAAACACATACCTCACAGCGACATTCAAACCGCCAAAAAATTACTGAAAGAAATGCTCTCTTCTTAAGCCAAACCCTTTTCCAAAACCTCCAGCATTTTTTTATACCTAAAAGACTGCAGTTTGGGAAATGCTCCCATATTTGCCAGCGACCAAATAAGGCGCAAAAATCTAAATTCGTTTTTAAACTTCGAGACGGGCAAAAATCCCCGCTTTTTACACACTCTGTCCAAAGTTTCAAAATAAACCAGTTTTTGCTCTTCCGTAAACGAGTACTCGGCGACAAACTCCGCATTTTTCTCGGGGAAAAAACTAACATGCTCTACCGCTGAGACCAAATCATAGCCGAAAGGCGCGCCAAGATAATTTTCCCAATCTATAACTCCATTTGGATAAATGTTATGGGGATTAAAATCTCCGTGTGACAGAGTCCAGGGCAAATTTTCAAGATTAATCATAACCCTCTCAAACAACTCAAACAATTTTGGTTTAATTTCAGAAAACTCCAACGCGACCTGCTCAAGCATAATTTTTTGAGAAAAACTTTTCAGAGATTCTCTTACATTAACGCGCGCCTGCGCGTGCGCAAACTCCTCCACAACTTGCAAAAAGCTGTCAAAATGCTTCTCTGTTCCCGATTTGGCAAACAACTCGCCAAAATGCTCCTCTCCCACCGATCTCTCTTCAAAAAACATTACATCGCCCTCACC
>JALWJR010000063.1:25013-29615 GCA_026996985.1 Candidatus Kaiserbacteria bacterium | reverse complement strand
TTTTGTATCTCGCGCTTTTTTCCAATTCTTAAAAATGTATTTTCTCCTTTGTAGACTGCGGTTTCCTCTCCTCTTTGAACAGAGACCAACTTATAGTCTTTTCCATTTATCTGCAACACATCTTTAAATTTCATCTTTGACAGTGTAAGCCACAATGGAGAAAGCGCAAGCCACATTTAAAGAATTTTTAATTCCCCTCATCGGAATCTCAACAACCATATCAACCTGTTGCAATACTTCCTCGGGAATCCCTTCAGTCTCGGAGCCCACAAACAAAGCTATTTTCTTTTTGCGCATGTTGCGAAGAGTTTCAAAGTCTTTGGAGTTTTTGCTTTGCTCAACCGCAACGGTAAAAAACCCGTCACGCTTAAGCTCTGATAACACCTCAGATATCGAACCAAAATGTTTCCAATCTATGCTTTTTTGCGCGCCCAGGGCCGTTTTGGCTATGTCTCTCCTTTCTCTGCCAAACCTGTCTTTGGGAGTGGGCGTTATTCCCACCAAAAACAATTTTGAAAAACCGGCGCCGTCTGCGCTTCTGAACATCGCCCCCGTATTGTGAGCACTTCTTATATTCACCAGAACTCCCACCCTTTCCATATCTAAGATATAACAAAAATTTAAAAATAAATCATCTTAAAATAAGTTCCCATTTACAAGATCCAATCTTGTAATTTAACTTGCAAAACCGCTTAAAACCCGTATACTTCAAAAACTTTAATTATCAGCCCCCGTCGGGACTAACCCGTGCAAACCTGAAATGCAAGAGAGCACGAAACCCGCCGGAAAATATTATGTCTGAGAAAATAGCGGAATTATTAAAAGATTTGCCAAAAGCTCCAAAGAAAGGAGATGTGGTGGAAAGTAAAGTTATAAGCTCCGAGAGAGGTAAGGTTTTTGTTGATCTTTCTCCATTCGGGGTTGGAATTATATACGGACGTGAATATCTCTCGGCTCGCGACATTTTAAAAAACGTTAACCCGGGAGACACCATAAGCGCAAAAGTAATAGAAGAAGAAAACGAAGACGGCTACATTGAGCTGTCACTTCGTGAAGCGCGTCAAGCTCTTATTTGGAAAGAAGCCGAAGAGGCAATGGCAAACAAAACACCTCTTGAACTTACCGTTAAAGACGCAAACAAAGGCGGACTTATAATAGAGTGGCAAGGGGTTGTCGGTTTTTTGCCGGCTTCACAACTCTCTTCAGAGCACTACCCGCGCGTTGAAAGCGGAGACAAAGAGCAAATTTATCACGAATTGAAACAGTTGGTTGGTAAAAAATTATCGGTGGTAATAATAGCTTCAGACCCCAAAGAGCAAAAACTTATCTTCTCCGAGAAAGGAGTTGGCGCTCCCGAGAAATCAGATATTGTTTTGCAGTACAATGTCGGAGACGTACTTGAAGGTGAAGTTACCGGCGCAACCGATTTTGGAGTGTTTGTAAAAATTGCCGAGAACCTGGAGGGATTGGTGCACATCTCTGAGATGGACTGGGCATTGGTTGAAGATCCGAAAAGTCGTTTCAAAGTTGGAGAGAAAGTCAAGGTAAAAGTAATTGAAGTTAAAGACGGAAAAATTTCTCTTTCAATTAAAGCCCTTACGGAAGACCCTTGGAAAGAAGCCGCCAAAAAATACAAAAAAGGTGATCAAGTTCAAGCGGTCATCATCAAATACAACCGCCACGGGGCTCTGGCTTCCATTGAAGAAGGAGTTGCCGGTTTGGTTCATGTTTCCGATTTCGGCTCAGCGGAGAAATTGCGCGAAACTTTGATGCTCGGTCGCTCTTACCCGTTTGAGATAACGGTATTTGAACCTGAAACCCACAAAATGACCCTCACTTACAAAGGAGAAAAGGCTGAGTAAAGTAATTGCAAAAACCCGCGGTGGTCGTATGCCACCGCGGGTTTTTGTTTTAATATTTACAAGGTCCGACCTTGTTATTTACACCTTATTTTGTCTTTCTTGTAAGTGCCGAGAACCGTGAAGTAAGAAGAGTAAAACTCAAGCTCGGAGAGGGCACGTTTTACTCTCTCCTGTGTTGGCTCGCCTTCAAACTCAAGATAAAACTCGGCTTTTGAATTAAACATGGGCACAAAGCTTTCAAGTTTTATTATGTTTATTCCTTCGGTCGCAAAACCGGATAAAGATTTAAAGAGAGCCGCGGGAATATTTCTGGTTTGATAAAAAACACTTGTGATGCAGTTTTTCTTGCACGCGCTTTTTTTGAGCTCTTTTCCCTCTTTTGACAGTATTATAAATCTTGTGTAGTTGTCTTTTTTGTGGTGAATGTTAGCTCTTACGGTTTGCAAACCGTAAAGCTCTCCGGCTGTCGCCGATGCTATCGCCGCTCCTTTCGGGTCTGCCCCTTTTGAAATGTAGGCGGCGGCCGCAGAAGTATCACCAAACGGTACCTCCTGCAGTTTGTGCTTTTTGATAAACTCGGAACTCTGAGCCAGAGCCTGCGGGTGACTGTAAACCCTTTTTATATCTTTCATCTTGACCCCTTTTTGCGCCAGCAGCTGATGTTCAACCAAAAAGAAGTACTCCCCGATTATTTTTAACTTGCTTTTGGGAAGAAGCTGGTGCATAAACGCGACTCTGCCGGCGGTTGCGTTTTCAATAGGTAGAAATGCAAGGTCGGTTTTACTGTTCTCTGTCGCTTCTATCGCTTCTTGAAATGTGGCAAAACCTACCGGCTCGGCCTTGTTTTTAAAATACTTAAGCAGAGCCTCATAGGAATATGCTCCCGGAACCCCTTGGTAAGCCACTTTTATTTTTTGTGTTTTTTTCATATGCCGTTGTATTTGTTAGCCGAGTATTCAAACCCGAACTGCAATGTATCAAATAATACATCACACACAAGAGAAAAGATTTTCTCCATCTCTTCTTTTTCTTTTTTATTGAAGTGCGACAGTACAAACTTGGAAACCTCTTCTTTTCCTTTTGGTCTGAACCCCTCGGGAGCTATCCCTATGCGCAGACGAGTAAATTCCGAGGTTCCGATTTTATCTATTATGCTTGAGACTCCGTTGTGTCCGCCTGCGGAAGCGTCAAAAGAGACTCTGACAGAACCAAACGGCAAATCAAGATCATCATGTAAAACCAGCAGGGCCTGCGGAGGAAGCGCAAAGTAAGACAAAAGCGCTTCAGCTGCCAACCCCGACATGTTCATAAAAGTGTCAGGAAGGGCGTAAATGTGATTTTCAATCTCTCTGTATTTTGCGTGCAGATACTTGTCATTTAAAAAATCATGCTCATCTACCGCAAATCTGTCTTTCAGACAATACAAAAGAGCATCGCGTCCGATATTATGACGGGTTCCTTCATATCCTTCTGGATTACCAAGACCTATCACTAACATAAGCTAAACCATCGCATATCTTCAATTTGCTGTCAAGGTCAAAGAAGGGTTAAAATATCTGCATGTTAAAGTTCTTAAAACTTCAAAGTATTTTAACGAAACTCCTTGATTTGTTTAAAACTGACAAAACGGAAAACAAAGATTTCAAAAAAGATTTTATTGAGACAAACCAAACCAACCCCGAGTCTGAAGAGGTAAAAAAAGAAATAAAAAAAACGATACTATCAACCGCTTTGTTTGTTCTTGTTCTTATAATTTTAAGAGTTTACGTTGTCTCCCCTTTTATCGTCAGCGGTAAATCAATGTATCCGACATTTGACTCTTGGCACTACATTTTGATAGATAAAATCTCGTATCGCCTTTCCGAGCCTAAACGAGGTGACGTGATCGTTTTTCATTACCCGCGCAACCCAAAGAGGTATTTTATAAAAAGAATAATAGGTCTTCCGGGTGAAAAAGTGGAAATTAAAAACTCACACGTCAAAATATACAATGAAGAAAACCCCGAAGGCATCATCTTAAACGAACCGTACATTCCTTCCTCTGAAAACACGGGCACTACCGAAGTGACAGTTGTCCTTGGAGATAACGAATACTTTGTAATGGGAGACAATCGCGACGCAAGCGCAGACTCAAGAATGTGGGGACCGCTTGATAAAGACAAAATCGTCGGAAAAGCTTTTATAAGATTGTTTCCCTTTTCAAAAATAGAGCTGTTCCCGGGTGAGTCTAAATATAATACCATTCGCAACAAACCATTGAACACCAAGCCTTGCCAATCTTGCCTCATACTCGCTTCAAAAAGCTCAACGATACGCGGCATCGCTTCGCTTTTTGTAGCTTCGTCTGAAACAAGATTAACTACGACTTATGTCCAAGCGTTTGTTGCAAATGGTATAAGTTTACAAATTAATCATGGTTGAGTTTAAAACAAAAAAATTGATAGAGCAGTTTATAAACACGGCTGAACATTACGGTTTTCAAAATATTCTGCTTCCCAAAAGCAAAGAAGGTCTGTCTTTGCAAACCGATAAAATAAAAACTCTCCCGCTTGTCGTACCTCATGAACAAAACCTGATCCGAGCGTTAAAGAAACACATCGCGCGCAATACTCTTGAGAATTCACCAACCCTTCTGTTTGACATAACGTCTCTGTCCAAAAAAACTTTGGCCGAATTGCATGTGTTTGGAGTTGAAAGTTCAATTGCCGAGATGATACTTATTGCCAAACTGGCAACCTTT
>JALWJR010000063.1:19098-25003 GCA_026996985.1 Candidatus Kaiserbacteria bacterium | reverse complement strand
CAAAAAAAGTCAAATATTATTTAGAAAACAATATTGATAATTTTTCGGTAAATATAAACTCTTTGGGAGATCGCGAAAGTAAAATAAAATTCCTGGAAGACTTGCAAGCTTATTTCAAGCAATACTTTGACTCTCTCCCTCAATACGCGCAAACATATGTAAAAGCAAAAAATCCTGTCAAGGCCCTAAAAGCGCTCCGGGATAAAGAGCATCCATTAACGGAGAGAGCCCCAAACCCTCTTGAGTATCTAAACGATGAAAGCAGAAGCTATCTCAGAGACATCCTGGAGTTTATGGAATACATGGATATAGCATATGAACTAAATCCTCTTTTGGTCGGCTCAACCGAAATCTGGCACCACAGCTTGTTTGAAATAACAATTCCTCAAGATCAAGAAAGCTCGCTTACAGTAGCGCGCGGTGGAAGATACGACACAATTATAAAAAGGATCTCCGGCAAAAACTTTCCCTCGGTCGGCATGATTTTTGAGACGCAATATTCAAGACCTTTCAAATACAAAACCGGGCCCAAAAACAAAAGGCAACCGAAACTGTTCATATCATTTATAAGTGATTTGGCAAAATTGCATGCCTTCTCCGTTTTAGAAAGTTTTTATAAAGCCGGTATTCCTCTGGCCTCCGCCTTTGTACAAGAGAGTCTGTCAAAACAAATGAAGCATGCTGAGAAATTGAAAGTCCCTTACATAATCATAATCGGACACAAAGAAGCGCTTGAGGAAGTTGCGATTGTCAGAAACGTTGCCACAATGGCGCAAAAAACCGTTCCGCTGACCAAACTGCCCGGTTACGTAAAAAAACTGAAAGGAGTTTTGGATTAACCTTTGACTTGAACAAATTCTCCTTGTATCTTAAGGATGGACAGACTTTCAAAGGAGAAGTGACATGAACAAAATCGCAAGCTCTTTGACGATTTTTAGAATTATCACAACATTTGCGATAGTGCTTCTTTTGCAAAACACGGAAACCCTCATGGTTTGGGCCGCTATTTGCCTTTTTGTACTGGCATCTGTAAGCGATTATCTGGACGGATATTTCGCGCGCAAATTCGGCTCAAACTCAATAGGTGTGATGCTTGATCCCATAGCTGACAAAATTCTGGTTGTGAGTGTGCTTATATCTCTGGTCAGTATAAATACAATAGAAGGAGTAAACATTATTCCGGTCTATGCCATAGTCTCGCGCGAGATTTTTATCTCCGGAGCGCGAGAGTATCTGGCCTTACAAGGAAAAAAATTGCCGGTTTCATACATTGCCAAACTTAAAACAACCGTACAAATGTTCGCAATTTTGGTTTTGATGCTCTCTACTATAAAACCTGAAGTACACACCTGGGCAGTTGTTCTGCTTTACATATCTGCAATATTAACGGTTTATACGGCCGTAGATTATCTGAAAAAATAACAAACGGGCCGACAGTTTAACCCTGTCGGCCTTAATTTTGCCACAAAACTATTGACATAGTATAGAAAATTTGGTATAGTTACGGCGTGTGCGATTTTCGCGCATTTATTTAATTAATTGAGTGCGTATGACGTTTTTTAACAGGATGCTTGTTGTAAGCTTTATTTTGCTTACCGCTTCTTGGGGATTTGCCCCTCAAACGGAAGCCGCATCTGACTCAAACATAACATGTTCAATAAAAGCGGAGCCTTCGGTTGTCTCTTCTCCGTCTGAGGTTGTAACCTTAAGCTGGGAGACAGATACAAATGTTGACTCCGCATACATAAACAACGGAATAGGTTTTGTTCCAAGCAAAGGGAGCATAGCTTTGCAAGGATTTACTCAAGATTTCAGCTATACGCTAACAGCAAAAAAGGGAGTAAAAACAAAAGACTGCTCCGTTAAAATTAAAGTTGAGACAGGCTCCGGGACAGACAAACCCGCCAGCCTCTCCTGCGAGATTACCGCAACGCCGCAGTCGGCAACTGCCGGCTCAAGTATCCTTATCTCTTGGAATGCACCCGATGCATCAAGAGCGGTTTTGGAAGGATACGGGGTTGTTCACAAAAACGGTCAGATGGTAATAGAAGGAGTAGCAGGTACCAAAACCTTTGTCCTTAGGGTATCAAATGAAAATGCCCAAGGTATCTGTAGCGCAACCGTATACAAAAACGATATTCCAAAAGGACCGGCTCCGGCATGTGAACTGAACGTTATCGGCAAAACAATTTTAAAATCAAATGAAAGCACAACACTTTCATGGCGCACACTAAACGCCGAATTTGCCCAAATCACACATATAGGGCAAGTGCCCTTGAAGGGTGAGATGACAATAGCCCCACCACAGACAACTCATTACATAATGGTGGTGCGAGACAAATACGGAAGAGAAGGGTTTTGTGAAAAAACCGTGGAAGTGCAAACCGCAAACTTTATTGCAACTCAAACAAATTCACTCGGTGACCTCTCTGCGGTTCAAAACCCAAACTCTTATATTCCAAACTATATTCCTCTAAACTATATTCCGTATACCGGAGCAAGTTGGGACATGTACATCTACGCAATGCTTGCGCTACTGTCCACCGCGGGAGTATACCTCTTGGGTAAAAAATTAGTAACAACAGCCTAACCCGAACCCTTTTATCAAAAAGGCTCGGTAAAAGACAAAAGCCGGCTCATCAAAGCCGGCTTTTGTCATATTTGTCTTGCGCAAATTATCTGGTATTTAGATAAACGTAAATATCTTCCATGGCCACAACCGCATCACCGGAGGCAATGTTGTTTTGGTGATACAAAATATTGGTACAATCTCCCGCCGCCCAAACACCTTCAAGAGAAGTTTTTTGCGTCCACGGGTCAATTTCTATTTTTCCCCATTTGTTGATTTTTACCAAATCTTTAACCAAATCGGTATTCGGCACCATTCCTATTTCCACAAAAATACCGTTGGTTTTCATCTCCTTCTCTTCTCCCGTTTTTCTGTCTTTGTATTTAACACCTGTTACAAATACATCACCCAAAACTTCCGTAATCTCAACCGAGATCTTTGCGCTAAATTTCGGATTTTGCATAAGCTTGTCAACGGTTATCGGATCGGCCGCAAATTTGTCGCCAAATTCAAACAAAGTAACCGAATTTGCATAAGCTAAAAGTTGCGCCGCCGATTCAAATCCGGAATTTCCTCCGCCCACCACTATAACGTCTTTACCCGCAAAAAGAGGCCCATCGCAAGAAGCGCAATAAGTAAGTCCTTTATGCTCAAACTCATCCGCTCCTTTGGCGGGAAGTTTGCGCCTTAAAGAACCGGCTGTGTAAAGCAGAGTTTTTGTTTGTAGCTCTTCTCCCTTCTCGGTTTTAACCAAAAATCCTCCGTCTTTTTTTTCAATTGAGACAACCCTGTCCGGAAATATTATATCCAACACGTCATCTGCATACTCTTGCACGTGCTCTTGCAAACGCTTTGCAAGCTCACTTCCTTTTATGTGAGGAAAACCTATCCAGTTTTGAATATCGTCAGAGACGGTGCTTTGTCCGCCCCAAGCATCGGTTACAATCGCGCTTTTGAGCTTTTTGCGCGCCGCATAGACAGCCGCGGTTGAACCGGCCGGCCCTCCACCCACTATTACAGTGTCATATACTTTATCACTCATAAGCGTTTATTAATTATAAATTACTTTCTTCTTAAAAAAGACGGAATGGCGCTCCAGTCTTCATCATCGTCTTGTTCGTTTTTCTCTTTTGCGGAAGTTTTCGCCTCTCTTACACTTTCAATCTCCTCTTCCGTTGGTAGCTCATTGTGAATAACGTTTTCCTCAAACTCTCCTTCGTCTTCATCTTTTTCTTTTTTTCTGGAGAAAAATCCTCCGCTTTTCTCTTCCTCCTCTTCGGAAGAGGAGATGTCAACGGAATGACCTCCATCAAAACCGGTTGCAATCACCGTAATTTTAATTTGACCCTTCTTTAGAGACTCATCGTTTATTGCTCCAAATATAACCTTGGCGTTTTTGTCAACAGATTTGGTGATAATCTTTGCCGCCTCTTGTACCTCAACCATGGAAAGGTCATCTCCTCCGGCTATCGCAAACAAAACTCCCGTTGCGCCTTCTATTGAAACATCCAACAGAGGAGAGTTGATTGCCTGTTTCGCCGCCTTCTCGGCGCGCTTGTCACCTGTTGCAAGCCCAATTCCCATAAGCGCCGAGCCGGCATTTTCCATAACGGCCCTTATATCGGCAAAATCAACATTTATGATTCCGGGAGTTGTTATCAAATCCGATATTCCTTCAACAGCCTGCTTTAGCACGTCATCACACAAAGCAAAAGCGTTTTTTATGTTTGTTTTCTCATCAATTATCGCAAAGATTCTGTCATTCGGAATTATAACCAAAGCATCAACATTTTTTCTGAGTTCTTCTATTCCCTGCTCTGCAATCTCGGCTCTTCTTGCTCCTTCAAAAGAAAAAGGTCGCGTTACAACCCCTATTGTCAGCGCTCCCTGCTCTTTTGCAATTGAGGCGACTTTTGGAGCCGCTCCGGTTCCTGTTCCGCCTCCCATACCGCCGGTTACAAAAACCATATCCGATCCGCGGATAGCTTCTTGAATTTCTTCTTTTGTCTCTTCAACCGCTTGCTTTCCAAGTTCGGGATTCATCCCCGTACCGAGACCTCTTGTGATATTTTTTCCTATATGAATTTTTTTCTTTGCCGGGGAGTTATGAAGCGCTTGGGCGTCTGTATTTACAGCTATAAAATCCACTCCTTTTACCTTTGAGCGTATCATGTGAGAGATGGCATTGTTACCCGACCCGCCAACACCCACAACCCTGATGCGCGCGAAGCTTTCTATTTCCGGTATTACTTGTTTTGCCATAATAAATTAAATTAACTTTAAGACCATACTATAATATAAAAGTAAAGCCGAAACTGCAAATTTCAAATAATAAGTGATGTAGATTGATTGCCTTTTGTAATTATTTATTTTCACTTAAATGAAGCCATGTGATATTGCAAGATGATCCGATTACATAAACACAATCTCTCCCGTACCAAGTACATTTGCTAAAACCACCTGTCTGGCAAGTACTCCCGTCTGGATAAGTGGCATCTTGCGGTAAAAAGTTTGTCTCAAATGCGGTGCGTAAAGTATAAGAGTTACTGTTGGAGAAATATTGGTAATCATTCCCCCATTGTTTTCTACCGTCACCACCGTATAAAGGATCAGTGGGCAAAGACGGCATATAATCAGGCACCAATACCGATGCCAAACAATGATTTTGATCATCTATATAGCTGTCCGAACCTCCTAATCCGGCACACGGCCATTGTTTGTGATCCATATAATAAAGATTTATAGCGGTGCGCAACTGTTTTAAATCCGAGAGTCTGCGCGCGTCTCTGGCTTTCATACGAGCCGAGCTTAAACTGGCCATAATGGCAGAGGCCAAAAGCCCGATTATCGCAATAACGACAAGCAACTCTATTAAAGTAAAACCCGACTTGCTCTTTTGTTTTTTCATCATCTCAGAAATCATAGATCATTGATTAAACAACTCGGCGTCCATTTGGTATACCTCCTCTTCCGATAAGTTTATGTTTTTTCCTCCCCCGGCTTTATTAAAAAGCAAAAAGGCAACCAACAAACAAAGTAACGCTATTCCTATTAAAATATACAAAGCTTGCTGTTTATTATTTGCCAAACCTTTTTTTATCAAAAAATCTACCAGAACATTGTTGCGTCCAGTTCCAACTTGATTATAATACGCAAATTGGAACTGTTCATCGGCATCAAATTTGATATCATCCGTCATGCAAATATTGTACATCAACAAAACGTGAGTTCAACCAAGTATTCACAATCGTTGCTTTTTCAAAATTTTATGATAACCTTCTTAAGCATATGGCAGTAATAATAAGAGTAAAAAAACAAGGAAACGAGTACGCGCCG
>JALWJR010000063.1:0-19088 GCA_026996985.1 Candidatus Kaiserbacteria bacterium | reverse complement strand
ACATACGCTACAGAACTCGTCCGCTTTCAAAAACTATGAAAAAACGCTCCGCCCTTATCCGTCTGCAAAGAAAAGAAAGGTACGAGAAAATGGTAAAAGAAGGAAAAATAACCCCAACACCACAGGCGGCTCGTCGCTAACATGCTCTCAATAAAAAACACGACCAAAAAACCTACTCCCAAACTCCCCTTTGCAAAAGTTTTATTATCAACCCTGGGAGATGATTTTGAACTTTCTCTTGTCCTCTGTGGCGACAAAAAAATCTCCTCTCTCTCGGAGCGTTTTTTTGCAAACAAAAAACACAAGAATGTCTTGGCCTTTGCGCTGGATGAAAATATGGGAGAAGTTTTTATAAACCTAAATCAAGCCAAAAAAGAGGCCTCTCTTTTCAACCACAGCTACAGAGAGCATGTTCTTTATCTGTTCGTTCACGCCTGTCTGCATCTCTCAGGCGAAAAACACGGAAAACAAATGGAGCAAAAAGAAAAAATGCTCCTTAAAAAACTCTGCCGTTCTAAGGCAAATAAGGGATAAACTTTTTAACAAACGACAGCAACGGTCTTATAACCCCGTTTTTCAAAGAATAACCGGAGTCAATTTGAGAACCGTAAACACACAGCCCATAGGCGGGCAACATAGTCGGAGGAAATGTAAACTTGGTTTTGCTTTGCGCTTTTTGAACCGGAATTTTAAGAACCTGCTTTGCAACGGTTAAAGCCGTCTCAGAGAGCGCCCCACCGCCAATTAAAATTACTCCCGCGGGTAAAAGCCCGGCTTTTTTGTTTTCTTTCAAATACTCTTGAATCAATTTAAAAATGTCTCTGTAACGGGCCGATATAATGTCATTTATTTTTTTGCTTGAGTATTGAGCGTCTGTGAGTGAGCCCATTTTTAACTGCTCGGCCTGAGTTATGGGAATTTGCAAATTTAAAGCCAGATCATGGGTAACATTTGCGGAACCCACCGGAAAAGTTTTAAGTAAAATCGGATTATCTTCCTCAAAAACGGTAACCATTGTGCTCTGAGCTCCTATATCTATCAAGGCACACCCCGGAATCGTATACTGCTTGTTTAAAGCAACAAGGCTCGTCGCAATCGGAGTTGCCACAACTTCAATAACCTCAATCCCAACCTCTTCAATTGCCGTTTTTAAATCTTGAACATGTTGTTTTATGGCCGTAATGAAAAAATACTCGGCTTGCAACTTGCTTCCCATCATTCCCACCGGATCGGTAAAAACTTCTTCATCATTTAAAAACGTTTTCACTCGCACACTGTGTAGCACCTCCCTGTTTACAAGACTCTCGCGCAATTTCTGTCTTGCGAGATGTTTGAGTTCATCCAAATCTTGATAAGATATTTCGGCTTCTGTCCGCGCTATGTGTAATTTTGAATTTGAATGTAACTCTTGCAAACCTGCACCCCCGTAGGAGACAAAAGCCTCTTGAACAACAACCCCGCTTGCCCTTTGCGCCGTAGCAGTTGCATTTTTGATAGATTGAATAACCTCGTCAAGCTCCACTATAATCCCGTTTCTAACACCGGAAGATTTCGCCTGCCCAACTCCTATAACCCTAGGATACGGGGAGCTATCACTTACTTCCGCTATAACAACTTTCACTCCAAAACTTCCAACATCTATACCGGTTATAATCTTTTGCATAACGCTATTGTACCGCGTAAAAACAAAGGTGTAAAATTGTGAACATCCAAACTAACAAGGTCCGACCTTGCAAGATTAATTTTCTATCTCAAGTATCGCTCCGGAACCTGCAATGCCACCCTGTAGGTTATATACCTTTTTAAAGCCCAGCTGTTTCATTAGCTGTAGAGTCTGTCCGGACCTGTTGCCCGATCTGCAATAGATAAAATATGTCGTACCCTTCGGCAGTTTGCTTAACTCACTTTTAAAGTTGGGAGAGTAAAAATCCAAATCTTGCGCTCCGACATAATGCCCTTGAGCAAACTCCCCGGGAGCGCGCACATCAAGCAAAACCGCTTCGCCTTTCTTTTCACTGTAGAGTTTTGCAAACTCAGTGGGAGAGACGGTAGTCAAAACGGCTCCGGAGTCCCCTCCTTTTGTGGCAAAAAACCACGCTCCCGCTATTAAAATTATCGCCACAATTAAACTTCCCATTATACTCAAAACATTTTTGCTCATAATAACATTTATCCTCTAATGCAGGAAATTTTAACCGAATTAGACCTGTTCTCAAATAAGCACTTTGTTTACCGAACCCTAAGTTTTACTTAGGGCTCGGTTGCCTAAAATGCACTTTGTATTATTTGGGAACAGGTCTATTTTTTCAACCTGTGGATAAATACTGGTGAATTGCCGTTTACTCGCCCGCCTCCACCACATTTACGGTCCTGTAGACTTCACCGGAGTTTTCATTACCCGCAGAGTCTGTTGCTCTGTACTCTATTGTGTAGGTTGTAGTTGTTGATGTATCAATCACAGACCAATCAACAATTTCAACTCCGTCAAGCCAAGCTGAAACATCAACCTCCCCGTCAACATCATCTGTAGCTTGCGCGCCCGCATCTTGATAAACATCTCCTATGGAAATATTAACCTCCTGCTCTCCCAGCAATGTAATGGTTGGAGCTTGCGTGTCCGGAGTGCTTGAAGCGTTTCCGTCACCGTCTCCGTTTTGACTGTCGGAGCTATCTTGTGAGCTGTCAGCGGAGGAGTTCGGCACCACAATCACTTCTCTTGTTGCAGAAGCCAATACACTGTCATTTTCAACCGCTTGATAAACTATATTGTATGTCGTGGTGGAAGATATATTCAAATCAACCGCAGATGACAAATCAGATACTTCAACCCCATCTACAAGCACTGTCAAGGTTGCCGTTGTGGTACCTACTATCTCGGCTCCCGGGTCAGTATAAGGGCTTGTTGTTGCAACTAAAGTATATGGATTATCTCCCAAAATATTTAACCCGATAGCATCATCGGCATCACCGGCTACATCGTCACCTCCTCCGGAGTTATCGTTTTGATCATCTGCAGGTGGTGCAACCGGGTCTCCGCCAAATCCGGGAGTTGATTGCGCCATAGCTTGCCAATCAGGTTCATCTCTCAACTGCAACAGCTCTTGCAAGGTTGAAGTTGCATAAATATCTTGGGTGTCACCAATAAGGACAACTCTTGTTGAGGTGGCAAATTTATCTCCATTTACTGCCACATAATCTATAAACTCTACGGAAGATGTGCTTGTATCAAGCTCTACGTTTGACACAAGCGCTCCGTCTTTGAAGGTGTAGACAACAACGGAGACCTCCTCTTCCGAATCAAAGATCACCTTGGCATGCGCTCCCAAGTCTGAGAAATCGGAGTTCAGTGGCACAAGCGCCGGGTTGTTTCCGTTTATGGAAATTGAAGGCGCAAGAGATTGGCCGTTTTCTTCAGTGCCTTCTGCTCCTCCCGCAGATGAGCACTCTCCGGGAATATGAACCATCTGCCCGCCTCTTATCTTTACACAATATGCTTCTCCGGTCTCCTCATCATAAAGGGTTATACCGTTTGGTTTGTCTTGGCTTCCAACCACAATACCTGTCGCAGCGAGCTGCTTGAATTTTGCAACACCGTTTTCAAATACAATACCGAGGTTTTCAATAAAGCTCAAAACCGCTTGCACAATTTTTGCTATAAATCCTTGATCATCGGCAAAAGTATCCGTTGAAGACGCCAAAGACTCAATTTTCAAATTAAGCTCTTTTATCGCCTCAAGCCCGTACAAGCTAAGGCCGGTGTAGTTTACCTGCTTGTAGCCTTTGGCATCTTCCACAACAAGCTCCGGGAAAAACTCCTCCACATTTTGAGCCAAAACTCCAAGTTGTATAGATGATGTTGCATATTTGTACTCATCAGCAGCTAACTCATTCCACCTGTAGCGAATAACTCTCAAGTTTGCAAATCCGTCAAGAACGTTTTGCAGATCTTGTATATCGGTTTTCAACGCCTCATCAGATGAACAGGTTCCGGCAATAACCGTTCCGTCTGCGTCTTTTACACATCCGGTTGTGCCGGTACCAACGCGAATGTCACCTGCAACATGGAGTTTGTCTGCCGGGGCGGTGGTGCCGATGCCGACGTTGCCATCAAAAGAAGAACCGGCCTCTGCATAAAATCTTATCTTTCTGTTGCCGGGTGTGCCTGCTCCAACTATATCTAAAGAATCTCCGCTAAATGTTTGGTATCCTATCTTTCCTGCGTTTGCTTCTTTTCCTGCTACTCCTGCGCCAAATTCAAGAGTGTTTGTTCCTTCTATTTTTACTCCGCCGTTTATGTGGAGTCTAGCAGATGGGTTTGTAGTACCAATCCCAACATTGCCTGAGAAGTAGTTTTGATCTTCTCCAGTTACATACACACCCCAGTCGTTGCCTACTGGAACATTGGCATCTCCCGCCGCCACATACAAACCATAACAATTGTTTGCACCATCACAGTCCGCATAAAATCCGTAACCATAATTTATCACTCCTCCGCCGGTATTACGCACAGATCCTCTTACACCCGAAACAGAATTGACAGTACCGGCTCCTATATTGTAACCCAGTCCATATACTCCCATGTGTTGAGCATTTAATGTAATTCCGGCTGAAGGGTTTGCTCTACCGTAGCCAACCACTCCATAAGCGGCTCTAGCATTGGCAACACTGGCATTGTTTGTTCCGTAAGCATTAATACCGGTTGGATTTACAGTGTCCTGATCAGTTAAGCTTTGGTGGAAGTATCCCGCGCCGGCATTTGTACCATTTGTATCATAAACATGAAGCTTTCGTGAAGGTGCTGTGGTACCAATACCGACATTTCCGGTTGCAAGGTTGAGTGTCATAATATCTCCAGCATATCCGGTGGAAGAGAAAGTGGCATAATCTTGAGCACCTGGATTTGTTTTTATCTCAAGTGGAGCAGTAGCTTGATTTATATAAAGCCCGCCTGCCCCTACTATTTTTGTTTGCCCAACAATTTCAAGTTTTGCTGTTGGGTTGGTGGTACCGATGCCGACGTTGCCAGCACTTTCACCAAGCCATAAAACAGATCTACCGGCTGTTCGGTCAAAAAAGTTCAACCCTCCTCCACTGCTTCCTGTAGGATAGATTTCCCATTGATGTTTGCCACTATAGTATGTTGTATCTGTGTTTCTAAAGACAATGTTATTACCTCCTGCATAGTTTCCATCTAGATATAGTAAACCATTGGAAACACGAGCAGAACCGTCAACATGAAGTTTTGCTGTTGGAGTTGTGGTACCTATTCCCACACTTCCTGCGCTATCTATAAACAAGCGTGTTGCTCCGTTTGTGTGTAATCTTATGTTTCCATTTGGATTGTTTGTTTGGTCGTTAAATATTCTGAAGTCGTTTTGGTATGCATCAACATGCCAGCCCACAAGTCCACTTGCAAGCTCAAAATCAACCTGCCCTCCTTCGTTGGTTGTATTTATTCTACCAAGCCGTAATAGACCCTCTACATCCAGTTTTGCTTGAGGATTAGTTGTTCCAATACCAACATTCCCGTTTTGTAGCATAACCATATCATATCCAGCAACAGGATTACCGGTAAAATGAAATACTTTATCTGTTGCTGTTCCTCCGGCTTCAACATAAAGTCCGTATCTGCCGAGTCCAGCATTATATATTTTTGCGCCATACCCGCTTTGCGCCGCTGACACATCTAACTTTGCTCCCGGGCTTGTTGTACCGATACCGACGTTACCACCTTCAAATGCAAAACCTTTGGTATCATCAAACCTTATTCTTCCAACAAAGTCCAAAGATTCGTTACCTGCACCCTTAAAATCAATATATGATAGCGAATCGTTATCACTTATAATCTCGATGGCTCCATCAGACAGACTTCCATCTCGTCCCACGGTTAAATGCCCACCTAAAGTAGTGTTACCAACTACATCAAGCTTAGCAGAAGGGTTGGTGGTGCCAATACCAACATTTCCCGAGCCGTCAATTGTCACTCTCTCTGTACCTGAGGTAAGCAAACGTATGCTGTTACCCAAAGGCTGTCTTATTATAAGGTCATTTGCCGTATCGTATTTAATTACATTCCTTATGGTATCGGTATTGTCCTTAAATGATAAGTATGTATCGTTTGGAAGTATCAATCCCAAAGTATCAAGCCTCAAATTATTGGGACCTATTTGCATTCTTTGTGTAAAGGTGGTGTATGTGCTGTCCCATTCTCCTATTTGAAGGATTTGACCTGTCGGAACACCAATATCTTGACCTCCATTCGCCAAAATCATGTTTCCGTTAATGTGCAGGGTTTGCTTTGGGCTTGCTGTTCCTATACCGACATTTCCTGTGCTGGTCATCCTAATTCCGGAAGTACCACTTGCCCATGGAGCAATTACGAACGCACCGGTATCTTGTGTGCCATTTGTAAAAATAATACCGGTATCTCCCGCTTGCACTATTGAATTGTTGGCACCGGCACTCATACTTGGTCGTAACATCACGTAGTGTCCATCTGTTGAGTTTTTTAATTTAATACCATCGGTCCCGGGTGATCCTGATGTATTAACCTCTAATTTCGCCAGCGGATTTGTCGTCCCGATACCGACATTTCCTCCTCTGGCGTTGATAAATGAGCTCTCTCCGCTTGAAGAAAGACGGGTCTGGATTGTTGTGCTGTTTGGCTCATAAAGTACTATTTTATTTGTTCCGGTGCTTCCACTGCTTAAACCAAAACGATATATTGCGGCACTTGTTCCATCTGCCGGTATGGCGCGAAAGTCCATATATGCAATTCCGCTGTTGCGTGTGTAGTTAATGTCATATTCAGATGCTATTTGATGTATAACATTCCCCCCACTTCCTGTTAACTTCAAATCTGCGGTACCGCTTGTGTTACTTATTTCAAGTTTTGTTGCCGGATTGGCAGTTCCAATGCCGACATTTCCTAACGAGTCAATAACCAAATCGTTACTTCCCCCTATTGTGTTTCCATTACCTATCTTAAACTTATCACCATCGGAATTATCTACACCAATTATCCAATTTTTAACACCTGTCAAAGATAAGAGTATACCTGCATCACCAGTGCCGTTTTGTTCAAGTGTTAGTTGTCCACTTGTACCGGTGTTATTTTCATAAATACTTAACTTCTTTGCCGGGTTTGTGGTACCGATACCGACATTTCCACCCGAGATAGTCATTCTCTCCGCTGATGCTTGTGTAAAGTACATTCTGTTTGCCGAGTGGTCATAGTATATACCACCGGCATCTACCCCATCATTAAAGACAACTGAGCCCACCGTGGTTGAGGCTGTATAAATTTGCAGTCCCGCTTCTCCGGTGCCCGCAGAGCTGTCTACACGTATTCTTGCCGGGTCGGTACCGGAGCTTTGCGCGTTTATTATCAATCCACTGCCTGAAACATCAAGGGGTGCACCGGGAGTTACTGTACCAATACCAACCCTGTTGTTTGTACTGTCAACATATAAAGTGTTGGTATCAACGGTAAGGTCTCCGGTAATATTAAATCCTCCTTCTGCAGTCCACACCGCTGCTCCATTGGGATCAAAAGTAAGCTCTTTACCCCAAAGATAACTTCCTGCGCCATCTGTTGGAGCAATGTAAAAGCGAGACGAGCCGGACGCAATAGACATTTGCGCGCCACCACCGCCACCGATACTATCCACTCCCACCCTTAAGTATCCTCTAATATATGAGCTTCCATTTACATCGAGCTTTGCTGATGGGACCGTGATACCGATTCCAACATTTCCGGAACCTGATCCGTTTAAAATGGTGTTTCCTGAATTGAGTTGTATGTACAAAGGGGCAGCCGTACCATTATTTCTTGCTATTATTTCATTGTCATCTATTGAAATGTTTGTTGCTGATGTATTTCCTATGGTTAAGTATCCTCCGCCTGTCAAACTTGTGTCTGTTCCTCCTGTTATATGAAGTTTGGTTGAGGGTGTAGTGGTCCCGATACCAACATTACCGGAACCGTTTATAATAAATGGAGTATCTACATAGTTCCCGCTTCCGTCAAAAGCATCAAACTGCCATCCGCCTCCACCCAAACCTCTGTGGTTCATAAAGTGAGTCCTACCACCTCCACCTTCTTGATTCCAAGCTATGTACGCTCCTTGTATAGGCAAAGTTGTAGAGGCTATAGTGTTTGCGCTTGGCTCTCTTCCCGCAACAAGCAAAGCTCCGTTTAGGTGCAACTTCTCAAGAGGGTTGCTTATTCCACCTATTCCAATATCTCCCTCTGAGTCAACCTGCAACCTTAACGTACCGCCACTGTTAAATGACAGAGTGTCGGAAGAGCGTTTGTATACAAAATAGTCTGTAGCATCAAAAGCAAGTACCGGGTTGCCCGCTTGCTCTTGGAAATACGCACCGGAGAGACCTTCCAAATCAAACCCTGAGGCCCTAAACCTGTTTGCGCGAGCAATACCGTCTACATCAAGTTTGTACGATGGAGTTGTGGTGCCGATGCCGACGTTGCCTAAAGCATTTATTTTTAGTGCAACATTGTCAGGAGTTCCGTCTGTATTAGCGTCAGTGGTTATATAGAACCCATCATCAACATCATTTGCGGGAATTTCAAAGCCAACATGAAAAGCTCCTGTACTTGTTCCGGTTGTTTTAAATATTGATGCCGTTACCGAACCGCCAACAGAAACAGCCGGAGTACCTGTTTGTATTATCAAATCAGCTTGATTGCCCGCCCCGATACGCGCACTGCCGATAACCTGTAGCGTATTGCTTGGGTTTGTAGATCCGATACCTATACCAACATTTCCATTTTTAATATTGAAAATGTCTCCATTTTGCCAGATTCTAAATCGTCCATCCGAGGTTACAGAAAGTTCGGACCTAAGCGCCCAATCATCTGGTTGAATAACAATTCCACCACCACCTGCTCCAGTGGTGTTTGTTGAGATAACTTGCATTACATAAAAAGAATTATCTTTCACTGTAAGTTTGGCCGCCGGACTTGCAGTACCAACTCCAACTCTATTATTTATACTATCTACGTACAATGTGTTAACATCTGCAATAAAGTCACCTGAAACTGTAGTAGTAGCGAGGGTACTTGTGCCAACTACAGTTAGTGTAGAATCAAGCGCTAAAGCATCTGTAAATCTACCTGTACCCGATACATCTAATTTATACAAAGGTGAAGTTGTTCCAATACCAATATTACCAGCATCTGCTATAACCAAACCGGTACCTCTCGGATCTCCGCCAACTTGAGCATAACCATAATTATTATCATGATCGTAACCTACAATAAAAGATTTATCAGCTAAATCTGTCTCACCTATAACTATTTTCGACAATCCGGTTGTATTACCTTGACCAAATATAGCATTTCCGGCCACAGAAAGCATTGACTCCGGACTGGTTGTACCCACTCCAACATTCCCACTGTCCGCAATATAGAGAGTGCTTGTCGCCTCCGCAACGCCACTTGCATTTCCGCGGAAGACTTGGCCGTGTGGAAGTGAAAGAGATGATGCGGGAACATTGGAGACAGAGAGCACACCGGAGGAGACGGTGAGTCCTGTGCCGGTGAAATCGGTGATGGTGTCGCCGTTTACACTTACACCTGAACTAAAGGTTGCAAGGCCTGTTGCGTTCAAAGTTCCTGATATGTCTACATTATCATTGAGATTGAGATTCCCGTTCGGGTTTGAAACTGCGCCGTTGAGATATGTGTTGTGCGCCACAATATCGTTTCCGATGAAGTTGTGGGTGCCGTCTATTTCAACATCGTAGACGTCTTCTTCGTTTAACTTTTCTATGTTTACTATATTCACCCATGCGACACTTGACGAATTTTCATCATTTGTATATACTTTAGGCATAACCCTTGCGACGGATACATCTAATGTGTCCGTCGCTTTTTCATTTTCTTTTCTTTCAAGGATATGTCTTAGTGAGCGCATGTCTGTAAATGCCCCCCCAACAAAGCGTTTTAATTCTTTTGCAGTACGATTTGCAAAAGCAAGAAGGCGCACATCTTTGTTTGCATTCTTATATTCGTCCATGAGCCAATAGAAATCTCCATCTCCTGTCATAAAAATTGCGCTATCGCACTCATTGATGTACTTCATCGCCTCAACACTCATGCGCGCGTCACAATCGGCCTTCTTTTTGCCATCTTTGAATCGCTTCATAGGCACAAGGCGCACAATGTAGCCAAGCGCGACAAGCATTTCATAGAATTTTGCTTGCTTCTTATTATTTTCATCCATACCACCATAGAAGAATATCTTATCTACATGGTAGCGTTGTGTGAGATATTTTTTGAGTTTTGCAAAATCAACCTTCCATCCTGCGCTACGCGCGCCGTATATAATATTTGATGCGTCTATAAAAGCATATGTGATGCGTGTTTTTGATACCGGAACAGCAATCTCCTCACCTTCCTTTAGCTCGCTTACTTTTTTCCAGCCTTGTTTTGTAAGGTATGGGTGGTTGTCTGTTGTGCGGATAGAGCGACCGTCTGCGGTGGTGAGGCGGAAGATAGGTTTTTTGCCCATATACATTTGCGCGTTTACTTTGCGGTAAACGATCTTGCCGGTTTTTCTATCAAGGCTTGCAATTTCATCGCCTTCTTTGATGTTTATTATTTCAACTTCGTCATAAATGTACTCATCATCGTAGCCGGTGATTTTGCCCGCTTTCTTGAGTGCTTCAAGCTCGTCGTCGTCAAGCCCGGTCTCATCATCTGCACCTTTCTTTCTTCTGCGCCTTCGGCGCAAGCGAGTGTCTGCCGTCACACACTGGGCGTTGACGGTGAGCGGTCCGCTTGCGGTTGTGGTTGCAAGAGAGGTAATGCCGGAGACGGAGAGCGCGGAGGAAAGTGTTGTGTCTCCCAAAACGGAGAGGGTGTTTGAAAGGGTCGTTGCGCCGGTTACGCCAAGGGTTCCGCCGAGGGCGGTGTTGCCTGTCACATCAAGAGTAGAGCCCAAAACTGCCGCACCGGTTGCGCGCAAAGTGCCGGAGACGTCAAGTTTGTACGATGGGTTGGTGGTGCCGATGCCGACGTTGCCGTAATTTCTAAATAACACATCTCCGTTACCTCCCGAGTTCCAGATCTCCAAATCATTTGAAGTTGTGTACATCAATGCGGTTCTTTGAGTCCCCGAACTATCCCTAAATCTTATTTCGTTATTGTTTTGCAAAAGTATGTTACCGTTTACCTCAAGTTTTTGATCTGGAGACAGAGTACCAATACCAACATTGCCTCCATTTGCCAAATACAGACGAGAGTCTGTGCCGTCTTCTATAAAATTAAGGGACTCGGTCACACCATCCATCTGGATTGCCCATCTGTCATTTGTAGTGGCCCCTTCTCTGAAGTAAATAGTGTTTTTTGTGTTTGCCGCCCCTCCTTGCAAATACAAGCTCACATCACCGCTTACATCTTGTATATGCAAATTGCCCAGCGGATTAGTTGTCCCTATTCCAACGTTGCCACCACTGTTAACCAATACAAGATCAAGTGCAGACCCAGCTCCGTAATCGTATGCATCTATGCGTCCGTAGGTAGGATGTGTTGAACCGGGACCTTCAAAAAGCAAAGCTTTTCTGCTAGCACCTCCACCATCGCTAAAGATTCCTCTTCCCCCCGATGGGGTCGCAACCTCAAGCCTCTCATTAGGTGATGCAGTTCCAACCCCCACTCTGTTGTTAACACTATCAACAAACAGCGTTCCGTTGTCAAAGTTTAGGGTTGCGGAGTTGGTGTCCATGTCTATGCTAGTGTTTGCGTCCAAGGTCATTGTGTCTTTGAATTCCGAGAAGTCCAAAGAATCCGGCGTGATTGAGCTGCCTCCTATGGTTGCCCATTTGGTTGAGGTGCCTGTTGAGGTGAGAACTTGACCGTTTGCACCTTCGGAGCCGGAGGCGTCGTAGAGTTTGCCGCTCAAGTGCGCTGCGCCGTTTAAGTAAGTATTGTGCGCGATAATATCGTTTCCGATGAAGTTGTGGGTGCCGTCTATTTCAATATCCCACACCGACTCGGGGCTGAGCATCTTGATCTCTACCACCTTCTCCCATGCCGGGGTGTTGCCGTGGGCGACGGCGATTTCCATATCCACGCGCAACTCCGAGGCCGGCAACCACCTTGCATTGACAAATTCATCGTTCCCTGATAAAGTGGAGGCATCGGAAAGCGCCTGATGGCTCTCGGAACCCGTCTCTTTGTATTCGGGGAATGAAGCCGGAAGGGCGCTTTCTATTTTGCCTCCTCCGAAGGTTTCTAGGGTGGCGGTGTAATCCGCCTCTTTACCGTGAGCATGCACGCCGTAGGCCGCATAATGTGCGGGAGATTTTTTGCCAACTTGGGTGAAGTGCACCGAAATGTGCGGGAAGTACCGCGCGATGATGCGCGCAATGACCGCCTCGTGTGACGGGTAGTCGGTGTCAATGACAAGCTCGTGCACTTGCGCGTCCATACGCGAGAGCGCCTCCACAATGCCAAGCGCGTATACGGCCGGCATAAAGGTTTTGGGAGCGCGGGCGCGATAGGTGTCGCGCAGTGTTTGCTTGAGTTGCTTGCCGATGCGTACCGTGTAGGCATACTCCTCGTTTGCCACCGCAACAATGGTGTCGTGCGCGTAGCTCTCTATCTTCATGGAAAGGTCAACCTCAAAGCGGAACTTCTTTTGTGTTTTTGGCGCGCTTGTGCGGGCGCGTACCAGGTATGGGTGGGTGGCGGTGGTGCGAATGCTTCTGCGAGTAAGGGTAGTGATGCGATACAGTGGCTGATAGCCGGTTGGAATAATGCCGTTGACACGGCGATACTCAAACCGCCCCGTCTCTCGGTTCAAACTTGCAACTTCATCTCCCGCTTCTATGGCGACAATGTTTACCTCGTCATAGATGTACTCATCATCGTAGCCGATGATTTTGCCCGCTTTCTTAAGTGCTTCAAGCTCGTCATCATCAAGTCCAAGATCTCCCTCTGCACCTTTCTTTCTTCTTCTCCTGCGACGCAGACGAGTATCCGCCGTCACACACTGGGCGTTAACGGTAAGCGGTCCGCTTGTGGTTGTGGTTGCAAGAGAAGTGAGGCCGGAGACAGAGAGCGCGGAGGAAAGTGTTGTGTCTCCCAAAACGGAGAGGGTGTTTGAAAGGGTCGTTGCGCCGGTTACGCCAAGGGTTCCGCCGAGGGCGGTGTTGCCTGTCACATCAAGAGTTGAGCCAAGTGTTGCCGCGCCGGTTGCGCGGAGGGTGCCGGAGATGTCGAGTTTGTATGAAGGGTTTGTGGTGCCAATCCCTAACCTTCCGGTTGACTGGTCAAAGAAGAATTGAGTATTATTGCTTGCATCTTCAAAGCGCACATCACCACCGCGAACATGTAGGCGAGCGTTAGGGCTCGACAAGCCGATACCGACATTACCCTTCAAAATAGTTTTTGCGATGCTATCGTTTCCAAGAGTGACTGAGTTTGAACCATTACCTCTTGCACCTGCACCGATCACAATCTCATTTGTATTTCCACTTGCCGATGCGCGGGTATCGTAGCCAAGATAGAGAGAGTTTAAAGAAGTTTCGTTATTGCCACCGGAGTTTGTATAGCGCCCGGCGTTAACCCCCAAAGCAGTGTTAGAGTAACCGGTAGTGTTATAGTATAAAGCTGTACGACCAATCGCAGTGTTGTAGTATCCGGTGGTGTTGGAGTATAAAGCATACGCACCGTTTGCGGTGTTGAAGTATCCGGTGGTGTTGGATAATAAGGCTGAGCGACCAATTGCGGTATTGTTGTAGCCAGTGGTGTTATCTGTTAAAGCATAATGCCCAACGGCAGTGTTATTATCTCCATAATAACTTTGTGTATTATCTGTGTTTGGATTATCAAAAGCTCCAATACCTATTGCAGTGTTATAAGTATTGTAAAATGTGCCGGTAAATCCTGCTTGCCCAAAAAAGAGATTGTAGTTTGTTGTATCTTTTTGAGCATCCGCCAAGTTATTTATCGCAAAATCATTTCCACCAATTTTGAGCTTTGAGCCACTTGCTATGTTTATGTCGCCATTTACATCAAGTTTGTATGAAGGGTTGGTGGTGCCAAGCCCTAACCTTCCGGTTGACTGATCAAAGAAGAGCTGAGTGTTGTTTGATGCGTCGTCAAAGCGCACATCGCCACCGCGAACATGTAGGCGAGCGTTAGGGCTCGAAACACCGATGCCGACGTTGCCGGAAGTTGTGTCTATCGCCATGTACTCATTGTATGAAGCGTCGCGAAAAACAAATTTACCTCCATTAGAAACCTGCAAGAGACCATTGCCGGTTGTTCTAAAGTAAAGAAGTGCATCATTTGTAATATCTGCAGCATTACCTACTATTAATGACGGGGTAATGTCTCCATCTCCAATCCATGCATCACCCATAACATGTAATTTTTGACCCGGGCTTGTGGTGCCTATTCCAATATTCCCACTATCAGCAATATAAAGTGAACCTGTGGCTTCTGTTTGGTTGTTTACATCTCCGCGGAAAACAAAGCCGTGAGGGAGGTTTGCACGGAGGTTTTGGACGGTGAGATTGGTTGCGGTGGCGTTGGTTGCTATCAAATTTGTTGTAGTTGCATTCTGAGCGATAAAGTCGGTAAAGACTCCCTTAAGTGCGGTGATGGTGTTTGATATGGTTGCGTTTATTGCAGAGAGAGCGGAAGCGAAGAAGTTGGTTGAGGTAGCATTAGTTAGATTTGCATCTGTCGCTGCAAAGTTGGTTGTGGTTGCGTTCTGGAAATTTGCATTCTGGGAGTAGAGATTTGTTGAGGTTGCGCCCGAGAAGGTGGCGTTTTGGGAGTAGAGGTTTGTAGAAGTTGCATTTTGGGCGGTAAGGTTTGTTGTGTTTGCGTTGGTTGTTGTGGCGTTTTCTGCTTTGAAGTTTTGCGCATAGAGGTTGGTTGAGGTTGCGTTTGTGGTAGTGCCGGCGTTTGCAGAGAAGGTGTTGAGGGTTGTATTGCCGGAGACGGCAAGAGAGGTGATTGAGGTTGTAGCAAGAGTTGATGTGCCTGAGACCGTCAAATCTTTTGAAAGTAAAACGCTGTTTAAAACCGAAAGATAATTTAGCGTGGTTGTTCCGGTTACAACAAAATTGCCACTTGTGGTTGCGGTTGCGCCATCGTCTTGAAAGATGCTTTCTGCAAATCCGTTGCCTGCCGAGTCAAATTTCAAAATTGTGTTAGGTGTGCCTGTGGCGCTTTTTAGTGTTCCGTTTGAATCTATAAAAGCGATACCTTGAGAAAGTGATGTATTTATGTCTCCGCCAACATTTAAATTGTTTGAGACACTAAGGGTTGCCAAAACCGCATTTGAAAGAGTGGTAGTGCCGGTAACCGTCAGAGAGTTTGCCTGAATCGTTGAGTTTTTTATAACCGAATTGTCAATAACGGCATCGGAAATATCTACATCGTGCAACTGATCAATTTTTTGAGTCAAAGCTATGCTTCGGAAATTCTCCTTTACCTGCCTTTTATTAGCAAGAGACAACTCATAGACATAGTCACTTAAAACTCCAAGCTGTCTTTCCAGTTTTTGCAAATTGTTTTTTGCCTCAAGTGTGTCAAACAGCTTGGGTTCAATTACATATTTTATATTTGTTACTGTAGGTTGAGCTTTTGCAAATGTCTTCTTTATTTTTGGAGCGGTTTTTGCAAACAGCTTCTCTTGAGCGACGGGCAACTCTTTTATTTGTACGGAAACAGAAGAAGCGCCGGAACCTGAGAATGAAAACATACTTTCTGTAGCAAACAAATCTTGCACTTTGGAAAATACCGCTCTGCTTCTGTCACTTAAAAATCCGGCTATGCCTTTAAAATCAACGGGAGAAAAGGCTGAGGCCAAGTTAGATTGCAACTCATCCGGATTCTGGAGCAGATGCTCCGCATCTTGCAGAGCATCATCAAAAGAAAAGCTCTTAAAACCTGATAGAGAATTTGCAAACTGAGCCACTTTGTTCCCCAACCTTTTTGACGAAGCTATCACGTCTCCGTCAACAACAAACAAAGAGGCTGTTATCGCTCCGGCTAGAGCGAGCGCAAGCGCTTTTTGAACAAAATCACCCGCTGTGGTGGTTAATGTATCTTTTGTAAACTTTTCGGCTGTTTGAATTTTGTCGGTTATTATTTTTTCAATGTTGTAACTTGAACGCAAAGGCGCTTGTGTCGGAGTTTGAGAAAATACTGAAGAAGTTGAATCACTTTCTTTGTGACTATGTTTTAAATCGTTGCTTAATTTTTTTCTTCGCGCTTCCTTTTTGAGCAATTGTAATTTTGAAAAAGCTTCAACTGAGTCAGAGTCAACAAACCATTGCTTGCCTTCTCTGTAGCAATTGAGAACCCCGTCTCTGCAAAGTTTCGCCAAATAATCCGGAGTGTATCCGTATTTTTTAGCCAAATCCGAAGTCTTGAAAAACTTGCCGGTGTCTCTCGCGAAAAAATCCGTCATGCCTTTATTTTACAAGACTTTTCGGGAAAAAATATAAAGAGATTGTGGATAACTTTTTTAAACTTTATTTTAAAAATCAACTTAGAAAAAACGCTCCAAATATGAGATTAAAATTTGCAAAATAGGCCCGGAATTTAAAATTCCGATTTTAACCAACAGAACATAAACAAACGACGTCAAGGAAGCGACAAAAAAGCCAAAAAATAACAAAAACAATAATTTGTTACCAAAACCGCCATCTTGAGGGGCCATTTTTTCTTCCAATTCAACAAAATCGGGTTGAGTCTCAAAAGCTACGGTATCGCTTAACTCTGTACTAGCAGGAGCGCTGTCAAGCTTGGGAGATGGTTGCGAAACGGTTTTAAAACGAGCCAAAGGGTCTATATCCGAGCTGTCAGTTTTGGGTACAAAATCATAACTCGGCTTTCCGAGATTAGATTTTTCAACGTTTTTATAGGTCTTAATAGCTGAAAACCTGCTTTGTCTTGCCGTTTGTAGCGCTTCATCAAGTGAGCTGTGGTGTATTCTGTTTTCGGGAATAAGCGGAGTTCCGTCATCAGCTAAATACTTTATTGAAAAATCAACGGAATTGAGTTTATCTTCTTGTTCCCTTTTGATAGAAACAGATTCCGTTTGAACCGCTTGCAAAAGGGTATCTTTCTGTTTTTTGTGCTCTTTTAAAGCGTTTTTGGAGACAAACCATCGCCTTCCAATCTTCTTTGCCGGCACCTCGCCCGAACGCGCCAACTGCCCAACATAATCTTGAGTATATCCATACAATTGAGCCGCTTTTTGAGTTGGAATGTATTCATCTTCACCCAACACAAAAGATCCTGTTCCTACATCTTCAATCTTTGGTACCTGCTCTTTTGGGTCCGGTTTGTAAAAATCGCTTTTTTTAGGCTTGCTCATCTTGGGCGCATATTCTTTCAGGCTGTCCGCATCAATAAACCACTGATTTCCAATTCGCTTACAAATTACGGTGCCGAGTCTGCAGAGTTGACCGAGATAATCTCGGCTATACCCGGTAAGTTCGGATGCCTTGGACGTTGAGATTAGTCTATCATTTTCAAGAACAATTTCATTCATGTCTAAAATAATACGCTCTAGCGCGCATCTCGGCAAACCGATAAGCTGTGGAAAACTGCAATTTTTAGCTTAAATACTGCTTTAAAAGCTTTTGTAAAATTGAAGGATCGGCTTTTCCGGATGTTTTCTGCATACCTTTACCAACCAAAAACATCAACGCTTTCTCTTTTCCGGCTTTATACTCGGCAACAGTATCCGGAAACTCCGCCAGTATCTCGTCAACTACCGATTTTAGGGTGTTTTCATCTGTGATTTGACTGTTTTGTTCAATAAATTTTTCAATTCCCGATTTATCCAATTTGAAACCAAGCACCGAACCTGCAAGCTCAACTCCCTTATTGCTGGAAATTTTTCCGGCAACCACAGCATCCGAAATAACAAGTAAACTTGCGGTTATTTCGGATTTAAAGTGTTCCTTTTCTATGGAATTTGACAGATCATTTATTATCAAATTGGCCAAATATTTTATTTGCTTTTCACTTGTCGCCAAATTTGCAACCTCCTCAAAAAAGCTCCCTAAAAGCTCATTTGACACCAAAATTGAAGCATAATCTGCCGGCAGTTTGTACTGTGCTTGCAGGCGCTCCCTCTTGTCCCAAGGCAACTCCGGCAACTCCTCTTTTAGCTTCTCGGCTGAAAACTCCGGGATCTCTGAAATTTTGAGTTTGGTCAAATCAGGCTCCGGAAAATACCTGTAATCAGCAGCTTCTTCTTTAACCCTTTGGGAAAATGTTACCTGTTTGACTTCATCCCACCCTCTTGTCTCTTGTCTGATCTCTGCTCCGCTTTCAAGAATTTCTATTTGTCTTTTCACCTCATACTCAATGGCTTTTTCAACCGATTTAAAAGAGTTTAGATTTTTTACCTCAACTTTTGTTCCCAGTTTATCGTCTTTGCTAACAGAAATATTAGCCTCAACACGCATCTGCCCGCGCTCCATGTTTGCGTCTGAAACTTTAAGAGTTCTTAACAAAAGTTGCAATTCTTTCGCAAAAAAAGCGGCATCTTGCGCTTTATGGATAACAGGCTCGGTAACGAGCTCCATAAGAGGCGCGCCACTGCGGTTAAAATCAACAAGCGTATCACCATCTTTATGAGTTGATTTTGCAGTGTCTTCCTCAAGGTGAATTCTTGTGAGCTTCACACCGGCTATCTCGCCACCGGATACAAGCGGATATTTGTATTGACTGATTTGATAACCTTTAGGTAAATCCGGATAAAAGTAATTTTTCCTGTCAAATTCGGTAAAATCAGCCAACTTTCCCCCTACCGCAATACCTATTTTAAGCACTGATTTAACCGCTTCTTTATTAAGAACCGGCAAAACTCCCGGATGGGCAAGACAAACCGGGCAGATGTTTGTATTCGGCTCGTCTTCAGGCGAGTTTTTGCATCGGCAAAACACTTTACTTTTTGTGTTAAGCTCAGCGTGCACCTCCATTCCTATGGTTGCCCTGTACATAGCGAGATTGTACTTTATTTATCTTGTAATATCAAATTTTTTAATTCTCGCTTTAGGTTTTCCAGCAAGTTTTTATCATA
>JALWJR010000062.1 GCA_026996985.1 Candidatus Kaiserbacteria bacterium | reverse complement strand
GGTATAAAGAAGACTCCAGAAATCCCGAGCCAAAAAAGTTTATAATTCTAACCTTTATCGCCGGAATGTTTGTGGTTCCTTTGGTTATTCCGTTTGAGCAGTACGCGCAAGATGTGCTAAATCCGCAAGCAACCATTTGGGCATGGGCTGCCATTGAAGAGCTTTTAAAATTTGCCGTGGCCTACTTTGTAATTCTTTACAGAAAAGACATAGTTGATGAGCCTGTTGATGTGGTAATTTACATGTTAACCATTGCCTTGGGATTTGCCGCCGCTGAAAACGCTCTGTTTCTTTTAAAACCTCTTACAAATGATGGATTTTTGCAGAGTATTTTAACCGGTAATTTCAGATTCTTGGGAGCCACGCTTTTGCATGTGCTGGCCTCCTCAACAATAGGAGTTGCCATGGCGCTGGCTTTTTACAAAACAAGAGTGATAAAGTTGTTTGCCTTGCTGTTTGGGGTGTCACTGTCCATTGTTATACACGGAGCGTTTAACTATGCTCTTTTAAATCAAATCACTTCTTCTTTGCTTGAAATCTTTGCATTTGTCTGGCTCGGTCTTATTTTTCTTCTTTTGGCGTTTGAAAAAATCAAAAGAATAAAAGCCGTTAAATAACTTTTCGGTTACCCACAGCGGAACAATTAATCTTTGAAAAAAGTTGTGTATAATAATTACATGAACAAATTGTGGCAAAAAGTTAAATCTTTTGTATTTGAAGCCGAAAAAGTTGACGACTACATTGAAGACGACACTTTTGAAAACTACTCGGAAACAGATGGTTTTTTTGATAACGAAGTTGAGCCCGATTTCAATGAAAAAACCACTCAAGAGAACGAAAATGAAGTATTACAAGATTTTTCAGTTGAACTACCTGTTGATGTTTACCAAAAAGACAATGAAATAGTTGTGCAGGCTTTTGTACCCGCTTCAACTCCGTCAATGCTTGATATAACAATAGCAAGAGACATGCTTACAATTGAAGGCTCAAGAGAGCCTCAGGACATGCCGGAGAACGATGATTACTTTACTCGCGAGCTTAACTGGGGAACTTTTTCACGTACAATTTTGTTACCCGAGGAGATAGATGTTGAATCTTCAAGCGCAAATGAAAACCATGGCTTGCTCACAATTCGCATGCCTAAAATAAACAAAGCCAAAAAAGCCAAACTGAAAGTAAAAGCCGGGCGCTAAAAGCTTAATACCTCGCTTCTTTTGTTACTCTTTACTCTCTAATAATGTCAATAGACTGTACAGGATCACCCGCTTTGAGATTCTTTGTTAATAAAGTTGGTAAAAATAACACAAAGATTGACAAGTCCAATTCCTTTATGAGGACGCTCGGTATTGCGCCAAAGCAACTCTCTGCTGGAGCTATGGATGTTCGTTTGAATGCCATCATTCCTGTTGTTGCGCGGTTTTGAGAACCTCCTTAACCGCATCCGAAATGTTAAGCGCTGTAAACAGTTTATCGGTTGGTGCAACTAAGTGATACGCTTTGTGTTCAGTAGAACTGAGCTCCACTTCTCCTGATACGACTTCAACGAGAAAGTTGAATTGCCTCGTATGCTTGCCAGAACCTGAAGTGTAGTCGAACGAACCAAGATATGTGAGAACCGAAGTAATTGTGAGTCCAGTTTCCTCTTTTGTCTCACGCGCAAGCGCTGTAAGCAAGTCTTCCTCCGTGTTCACAACGCCACTTGGAAGTTCAACGAGCCCACCCATAAAATCAGATGGAACTCGCTCAAGGAGCAGAAACTTATTGTCTCTACGAATCACTGCACCTACGACCAGTTTCTGGACTCCGTCCTCCTGGCTTTTGACGAGTAAGTGCCGAATTAGCTTGTGGTCGATATTTGATTGCATAGGCTTCTCCTTTTTTGAATTGTACTACCTGTTCGCTTATATAGCAAGCAGATGTACTATACCGCCACTATATTCTAAGCTGTAAAAAAGAGGAGGCCTTAACCTCCTCTGTTTTTTTGGAACAAGTCTACTCTGCAAAAATTATTTTGTATGCAGGGTCAAGGAATCTGGCGTTTATATCTTCAAGAATTTTATTCGGAGACAGCCCTTCCCACAGTAGACTCCATGCTTTTTGTTGTTTGTCATTGAAAGAGTCCAAAGTGTTGGACGGGTCAATGTAAAGGGCGCTTAACCCTGTGCATTGAAAATCAATTGAGGCAACTTTTTGATCTTCCACAAGCAAAATAAGAGGTTCGTCAAATACTGATGCCAAAACCCCGGCGATGGCAGATGCATGCATATGATTAAAAAGAGTGTGCCAAGCCTGGTGCTCAACAGCCGGTATCAAAGAAATATTCTCCGGGTTTCCGTTGCCACCGAGTCTGCGTGGCCTTCTGTGATGCCTTGTCTTCCTGTGTTCTTTGGGAATGTGTTTTTTAGGTTTTTGACGTGGAGCCCTACCCTTTTTGACTCTTAAGGTTTGTGTAGACAATTTAATACCTCCTTTTTCTTGGTGCCTGATTTATTTTACAAAAAACAGATAACTTACGCTACTTTAAAAGTGTTGATAATTATTGTATTTCCACTCTCTCTATTATTATATCTTCTTTAGGAATGTCTCTTTCTCCAACTGAAGTGTTTTCTATCGCCTGTACCACTTCAAATCCTTCTGTGACTTTTCCAAAAACAGTGTGCTTGTCATTTAGGAAAAAATTATCAGCAGTGTTTATGAAAAATTGGCTTCCATTGGTGTTTGGCCCGGCATTTGCCATGGCAATTGTCCATTTAGCATTGCTGTTACCTTGATAAATTTCATCTTCAAAGGTGTATCCGGGTCCGCCTGTACCCCAGAGATCTTTTTTTGATTCGTCTTTCGTAAGTGGATCTCCGGCTTGAATCATAAACCCTTTTATCACTCTATGAA
>JALWJR010000061.1 GCA_026996985.1 Candidatus Kaiserbacteria bacterium | reverse complement strand
GATTCTTTGTTTTCTTCAGTTGCCGTTTCTTTTGCACTCTCTTCTGTGGTTTCTTCTTTATTCTCTTCTGTAGGTTCTTGGGTTACCACCTCTTTTTCATCTTGGCTCTCTTCCGTTACTTCTCCGTCCTTTACAAGAACGTCTCCTTCCGTAGATTTTATATCAATTCCCCAATCCGTCAGTTTGCTTGCAAGACGAACATTTTGACCTCCTCTGCCTATTGCAAGTGACTGCTGGTCGGAAGTTACGGTAACGATTGCTCTTTTTTTATCTTCGTCCAATTCAATTTCAACAACCTCGGCGGGTGAGAGCGCGTTTTCTATAAACTCCTCGGGATCATCGGAGTACTCAATTATATCTATCTTCTCTCCGCCAAGCTCGCTTGTAACGGTTGACACGCGAACCCCTCTTTGTCCAACCAATGCCCCCACCGGATCTATCTGCGGGTCGCTTGAGTAAACAGCTATTTTGCTTCTGCTTCCCGCCTCTCGCGCCACAGCTTTTACCTCAACCACTCCTTGGGCAAGTTCGGGAGTTTCCATTTCAAACAATTTTACCAAAAACTCGGGCCTGCTCCTTGAAAGCTTCAAAAACGCGCCCTTTGGAGCGTCACCCACAAAATAAAGAAGCGCTCTTATTCTCTCCCCTTGTCTGTATCTCTCTCCCGGAATTTGCTCTTCATAAGGCATAACGGCAACAGCGCGCCCAAGATCAATATACAAGTTTCCTCTTTCAAATCTTTGCACTTCTCCAACCACTATCTCTCCTTCTCTTTCTCCAAACTCTTCCAAAACGGAGACTTTCTCAGCCTCGCGCAATTTTTGCATTATCACTTGTTTTGCGGTTTGCGCCGCTATACGCCCGAAATCTTCTTTGGTTTCAAGAGGAAATTCAATTTCTTCATCAAGCTCGGCATCTTTTTTGATCATTTTGGCATCTGAGATCATTATGTGATGTTCGGGGTTAAAGCGCGTGCGCATATCTCCCTCTTCTCTCTCCTCTCCTTCTTGATATACCAAAGACTCATCAACAACTATTTTCACTTGGGTAAATTCAACATCTCCGGTATCTTTGTTAAATTTTGCGCGAATTATTTGTCCTTTTTTTCCGTACTCTTTTTTGTATGCGGCCGCAAAAGCCACCTCAATCGCTTCTACCATTTTCTGCTTCGGAATTCCGCGCGTGTTTTCAAGCTCTTCCAAAGCGCTGTTTAGTGTTTTTAAATCAAACATATGCATCATTTATTGAATAAAAATAACCGGCTTCTGCCGGTCTCCATTGCAAACAGTTCCACTATTATACAATCAATCCAAAAATTTGCAATATCTGCTGACAATCAAAAACACCGAGCGCATAAAGCGCTCGGTGTTTTTGATTTTTTATTTACCGTACTTTTTGGCCAACAGATAGTACACAACCGCGCGGTATTTGCGATTTACTCCGGAGAGTTGCTCGCAAACATCGTCTATCGCTTGCATGCCTTTTTCCTCATCGGTCTCTTCCAGCTCGTCACCGACAAAACCGGAAAATACACGCTTCTTTTCATCTTCATCGCCACAGGCCACCAACTGTCCATCTGCGGTGTAATTCGCCGGCCCAACGCGGTCAATAACCCAGTCAAGAAGTTCATCGTCAACAGGGACTCCAATCTCTTGCAGTTGAGCGACGTACTTCTCCTTCATTTCTTCTTTTGTAGTCATATTTATATGTTATACTTCTAATAGGTATATCGTACCATAAATTTACAAATAAAACACGCCTATGATTAAAAACAAAAAGATTCGTATAGCGATAATTGTCGTATTGCTTGCGGTCGCTGTGTATCTTTACTTTACAATTTAAAAAATAGACTATGCAAGATATATTGAAAAAAGCTACGGATTTTAGCGGTTCACCAAAAAGAAAATTCGCAAAAGGTCTGCTGGGTGTTGTAATTGTGGTGTTGCTTGGCGCATTGGGGCTTGAGATAAGCAACAAAGATTTTGATCTTGGCGCTCTGCTATCCGGAAAATCATTAAAAGAAGCTCAAATGCAAAGAGATGCAAAAGGAAATCTTACGGGAGAGACTCTGGGTGACGCTTGCGGTGACAAGGCCAAAGATGTATACAACTGCGATGACTTCGCCACTCAACAAGAAGCGCAAGAGAAGATGGAAGAGTGTCTTGCATTGGGGAAAGATGTAAACAGGCTTGATGGTGACAAAGACGGAATAGCTTGCGAGAATTTGCCGAAAAATTAAATAGATCTGTTCCCAAATAACACAAAGTATATTTTAGATAACCGAGCCCTAAGCAAAGCTTAGGGCTCGGTTTTTGAAATGAAAAAAAGAGCCCGCGTTGGGCTCTGTGAAAAAACAGCAAGAAAAGATCTAAACTCTTTCTGTGCCCCGCCCCCGAAGGGGCGGGGCTTTTTTGAGGCTCGGGAGCATCCCGAGCGTCTGCCGACTATTTTATACAAACTGGTTTTTCAGTCAACTGTGGATAAGTTTGTGGTGTACCCTAACATGCTATAATACTTTTATGTATATAAACCAACAGCAACTTAAAGAGTTTTTGATTGACTCCGGGCTTATTTCAAAAAAAGATTTTGAAGCCATTGAAAAAGAGTCGTTGAAAAAAGATATTCCTCTTGGTGAACTGTTGATCTCAAAAGGGCACATAGATGAAGATGATTTGAGAAGAAGTTACGCGTATATCCTGGGTATTCCTTTTGTGAACTTGAAAAAAATGAAAATAGAGCCGGATACACTTGCTGTTATACCGGAGCCGATAGCGCGAAGACACAATATAATCTCTTACCGACAGGAGGGAGATACACTTGAAGTTGCCATGCTTGATACCGATGATTTGGCGGCCATTGACTTTATCAAAAAGAAAACCCGACTCAAAATTTTACCGCGCCTTACCGATGCCGATTCAATAAAATACGCCCTGAGACTTTATCAAAAATCATTAAAAGACGAACTTGGAGAGATAATATCCTTGGCAAGTAAAAATTTGGAAGATTTGTCTTTGGATGCCGCCGACAGCTCAAACTTAAAAAAGGTTGCCGAGGCAATTCCGGCAGTCAGAATAGTTGACGCGCTCCTAAAGCATGCGATAGTGCAAAATGCGTCAGATATTCATATTGAACCGCATGAAAACGCTTTAATTGTCAGATACAGAATAGATGGTGTTTTACATGACGCAATGAAACTAACAAAAGCGGCGACAACACCGATCGTGGCTCGCATAAAAGTTTTATCAAATCTGAGACTTGATGAGAAGCGACTTCCTCAGGACGGACGTTTTAAGATAGAGACGGACGGGGACAGGGTCTCCTTCCGTGTTTCCGTACTGCCAACTTTCTACGGAGAAAAAGTTGTTATGCGTCTTTTAAGAGAAGATGTTTCCGGCTTTACGTTGGACTCTTTAGGATTTCACGGTACCGGCCTGCAGAGAGTCCACGATGCAACTCGCAAAAAAACAGGTCTTATTTTGGTAACAGGTCCGACAGGCTCGGGTAAATCAACAACCCTCTACACTATCTTGGATATTTTAAATACTCCCGAGGTGAATATTTCAACAATAGAAGACCCGATTGAATATCAAATGCCCAGGGTAAACCAAACTCAAGTTAAACCCGAGATAGGATTTACTTTTGCAACAGGGCTCAGAGCGCTTGTTCGCCAAGACCCGGATATCATCATGGTTGGTGAGATCAGGGATAAAGAAACTGCATCTCTTGCGGTAAATGCCGCGCTGACGGGACACTTGGTCTTATCAACACTGCACACAAACTCCGCCGCCGGGGCTGTTGCGCGTTTGGTTGACTTGGGAGTTGAACCGTTTTTGCTTGCAAGTGTCCTGCAGGCTGTTGTGGGACAAAGGCTTGTGCGCCTTCTGTGCCCCAACAAAGAAGAATACAAACTCACACACAAAGAGCTTGAAGCGTTGGATGAGCTGGTTGACCTTAAGCGCGTCCTGAAAGCGTTAAAAGAAGAAAAAATAATCTCACCCAAAACTTCATGGAAAAGTGTCAAATTTTACAGAAGCAAACAATCCCCCTCTTGTCCGACCGGATTTAAAGGCAGGCGAGGAATTCAAGAGGTTTTGCAAGTATCGCCCGCCATTAAAGAGCTTATTTTGTCAGGGGCGCCGACAGATAAAATAGAAGCACAAGCAAAAAAAGAAGGGATGCTTACAATGCTTGAAGACGGGGTTTTCAAGGTTGTGCAAGGGTTAACTTCAATAGACGAAGTTCTAAGAGTAGTCAGTGAGTAGATGGGACGGAAGAAAAACGTGGCCTATCATCCAAAGAGTAAATTTTTTGTAATAAATCTAAGACAATCATCGTGCTATCTGTTGTGGCTGAGAAATCAAAATTGTCCTGCATTTTTTCAATTCTTTTCAAAATTCTATATCTGATACGTGCTATATCAGCTTTAATCTCATCAGGAACAGATGCAGGGTTAACTTCAGCCCAGTCCGCCATTGCGGTTGCTTGGGCATATATCTGTTGAAGTATATCTTTTTGAACGGGGTGACTGCTTAATTTTGAACGCTCACCGTTTTTGTAAGCCCTGGCAAGCTCCTCTACCGTAGATTTCCGCAAAAACACCACAAAACCGGGCATGTAAATACCCGGGCGTGCTTCTTTTGTAAACAAATCTCTGTAAAAATCAACATGGGGCAAATATTCTCGCATTTGTACTCCGTTTCTTAATTTGGGAACACCTCCTTTAATTTTGTTAGCTATTCTTTGAAGTTTTTTCTCCAACCTTCTTGTGTCATTTAAATTGCAAGTGTATGTTACATCAATTCCAAACAAAACTTCCGGAACAGTTTCTCCATTTTCATCCTTGTATTCTCTGCCTTGCACATATAAATCAATACCGTTTATAATATCATCATAGGCCAGTGTCTTTACAACCTTTACATCTTCACCAAGCCAATTTCCAAGTTCACTAAACTCAACCATTATCCCCTCAAAAATAGTGGCTAGTTTAATGTTTTGTTGCTTAATCCAACTGAGCTCATTAAAACCTGCTTTGGCCTCGTTTAACCTTTGAAAATATTCTGTCAACTGCTCCTTATTGTAAACGTCTTGGAACTCCGTGCCCCTGATCATATACTCAGGTTTCCTAAAACTATCCAAAAAATGCTTATACACGTCTTCAAACTCAAATTCTCTCGGTTGCCTTCTTGCGTGTTGGCGCTCTTGCCTGCTTATGCGCTGGATTAGCTTATCTTCTCTGGAGTTCATATTTAAAGATTACCATTTTTATGCAACAGTAAAAGAGTGAAAAGTGGAAACGTCTCTTTCGGCTTTTCCTTGACATGTTAAAATAAATTCATGAAAACATTTCGCTATACCGCCGTAAAAGACGGAAGAAAATATGTGGCAACGGTAAAAGCCAAAAACCGTTTCGAACTGTACAAAATGATTCGCAAAGAAGGCGGAAAGCTTATATCGGTTTCAGATCTTGAAAAAGAAGTTTTTTCGTTTGCTTATTGGAATGCCAGACTCTCTTCCGTGCCGGAAAAGGAAAAGATGATTTTTGCAAACAACCTGTCAGCCATGTTGGGCGCCGGACTTTCCGTCTCACGCGCTCTTGAAGTTTCCATAAAACAAAGCAAAAACCCAAAATTCAAAAAGGTTTTGAGTGAGATAAAATCAGATGTGGAAAATGGAAGTCCACTGCACTCTTCCATGGCGCGTTTTCCAAACATTTTCTCCAATCTTTTTGTTTCAATGGTAAAAGCCGGTGAAGAATCCGGAAACTTGCCGGAAGCACTTAAACGAGTGTCAGACCAACTGCAACGTTCATACAAACTAAAAAAGAAAATAAAAGGTGCCATGATTTACCCTTCAATTATTCTGACAACAATTGTGGGTATCGGTATTTTAATGATGATAAAAGTGGTTCCCACCCTGGCTGACATTTTCCAAGAACTTGATGCTGAACTTCCTAAAAGTACTCAAGCAGTGATAATAGCATCTAACTTCATGCGCGAACACTTGATTATTACAACTCTTTTCATTTTTGGATTTGTCTTATTTTTAGTTTTTCTTCCAAAATCTAAGCATGGCAAAAAATTTATTGATTATCTGGCTATACATTTGCCCGCAATAAAAACCATCTCTCAAGAATCAAATGCCGCTTTTATGGCAAGAACTCTCTCTTCTCTTTTATCCTCCGGGGTTGATCTTATATCATCTTTAAACATAACCAGAGAGGTGTTGCAAAACCACTATCACAAAGCGGTACTTGCAAAAGCCGCCATCTCCGTTGAAAAAGGCTCGCCATTGCATGAGTCATTTGAAAAAAAAGAACATCTGTTTCCGGCTTTGGTTCCGGAGATAATAGCGGTTGGAGAAGAAACCGGTTCTTTATCTGAGTTATTAGAAGAAATCGCAAGTTTTTATGAGGAAGAAGTGGAACAAAAGACAAAAGACATGTCCACGATTGTGGAGCCGTTTTTAATGCTTTTGGTTGGAGGAGCGGTCGGTTTCTTTGCAATTGCAATGATAGCACCAATATATTCCTTGGGAAACGCATTTTAATGAGTCAAAATGTTAAATAAAGGTTCAACACTGATAGAAACGATAATTGCAATCTCAATTTTTCTTGTTGCCATTTTGGGAATTATAAATCTCTTAAAAATAAGTGCTACGGTGGCAACTGACAACAAATCCAAGCTCAACGCCATCGCCATTGCAACAGAGAAAATGGAAAAGCTCCGCTCAATGAACTATGACAGTTTGGGAACAGTTGGCGGAATCCCGCCCGGCAGTATCCCACAGACAGAACATGAAACAAGAAATTCGGTAGACTACACGGTGCGCACGGCAATCTACTATGTAGACTCTCCCGCAGACGGAGAAGGAGTAAATGACCAAAATTCAATACAGTCCGATTATAAAAAAGCGAAAATAACGGTAAGTTGGCAAGGGAAAGTTCAAAAACAAGTGTCTCTGGTTTCAACTTTCGCCCCCCCTTATACCGAAACACAAAATGGTGGCGGAGTACTTGAAATTTACGCGCTTGATGCAAACGTGCAACCTGTTCAAGATGCTCAAGTTCATATTGAAAATACAAATACAAACCCTGCCGTTGATACAATCCTTTATACAAACAACGAAGGAAAAGTGACAATTCCCGGAACACCTGCCGCCTCCGGATATAAAATAACCGTTACCAAACCGAACTTTAGCATTGACAAAACCTACGATTCAACGGCGCAAAACCCAAACCCAAACCCCGGACACTTAACGGTTGCCACCTCCTCTGTAACTTCAAAACATTTCTTTATAGATTTGCTCTCCAATTTAACTTTAAAAACTTTTAAAAAGTCACAAGAGCTTATCTGGCAAGACAGTTTTGATGATGCAACAAAAATCGCCTCATCCACCAATACGCAAATTGTAAACGGATTTTTGCAATTAAAACAAGAACAAAGCGGTTTTGCTCAAAACGGTATTGTTATTTCAACCTCAACACAACCCGAGTTTCTCTCCGCATGGAAACAAGCCAGTGCAGTGTTTGAAACTCCGGCTTCAACCACAGTGGTATTTCAAGTATATGACGCCTCAGGTTCTCTTGTACCGGAGACACAACTGCCAGGAAACTCAAGCGGTTTTACAAACATGCCGATTGATTTAAGCTCCATAAGCACAAGCTCCTACCCTGCCCTGTCTTTAAAAGCAACTCTCACCACATCTGCTACAGATACAACTCCTAAAATAGATTCTTGGCAAATCTCCTATGTGCAAGGACCAACTCCCCTGGGTAATATTCAGCTTCTTGTACGGGGTGAGAAAACAATAGGAGAGAACAATGGAACCCCCATTTACAAATTCTCAACCACCACACAAACCGACTCTTCCGGTCAATACACTCTAAACAACATTGAGTGGGATACATACCATATAAAAGAACAAACTTCCGAATATACAACCCAAGAGATTTGCCCTCCCGACCCGTTTTATTTGGCTCCAAACTCAAACGCGTCTTTGGCTATAATTCTTGCAACCTCAACCCCAAACTCTCTGCGAGTTACGGTAAAAGAGGGCTCCGGAGCCACCACAGAAGGAGCATCATTAACTTTAACGCGCACGGGGCTTACCGCCACTTCAACAACATCAAATTGTGGCCAAACTCTGTTTGAAAACCTACCCTCCGCCACCGACTATACGCTAACTACGGCAAAGTCGGGCTATGCGACTTCAACCATATCAAACATAACCGTCTCCGGAGAAAGTTCAATTGATATAATTTTGCAAAACAATTAAAAAGTTGCGCTTAAGGTGTTAATTTGCCCCCATCTCTTGACTTTCGCAAAGAAATATATTGTAATTTCAAAAATATTTAGTGGTCGCTTGTTTTTAGATATTTGTAAGCTAACATTTAAATATGAGTAAAAAAAGTGAAATTTTGGCGCAACTTGTGCCAATGGTTGTTGAAAAAAGTCCATATGGTGAGAGGGCTTATGATATTTACTCTCGCCTGCTTAAAGAGAGAATTATATTTTTCTCCGGCCCAATTGTTGATGAGACGGCAAATTTGGTTGTAGCTCAGCTTCTTTTTTTGGAATCTGAAGATCCGAAAAGTGACATCTCGCTTTATATAAACTCACCCGGAGGATCGGTCTCCGCCACACTGGCGATGATAGATACCATAAATCACATAAAGCCTGATGTTTCAACGGTAGTGGTTGGTATGGCCGCCTCGGGAGGAGCGTGGCTTCTTGCAAGTGGCACCAAAGGAAAAAGGTATGCCTTGCCGAATGCCGAGGTTATGATTCACCAACCTTTGGGTGGAGCGCAAGGTCAAGCAACCGATATAGCAATTACAGCTGAGCATATTCTGCGCACCAAAAAACGACTTGTAAACATCATGGCGAAAGCAACCGGACAAAGCGCTGAAAAAGTTGAAAAAGATATAGACAGAGATTACTTTATGACCGCAAAAGAAGCGCAAAAATACGGTATTGTTGATAAAGTATTGAGCTAATACCATCTCCAACAAACAATCGAATACAAGTCTTGTTAAGAAAGATAAATTTAAACCATTTTTGTCAAAATTTTAAAGTGTGGTATAGTTTGTATATCCGTTACGACAGTTTTTATTAGATTAATTTCCGCCCGGACAGCAGAAGGTATGCAAATTAGACTTGTTCCCATACAACACAAAGTGCATTTTAGGCAATTTTTGAGCGAAACGCAGCTGAGGAAACCGAGCAAATACAGCGTATTTGTGAGCGTTGACGAAGCAAGTTGCAGCCAAAAATTGCCAAAATAAACAAAGTGCTTGTTTGGGAACAAGTCTATTAAACCAACCATTGAACCTATGGAAACCAAATCAAAAAAATACGAGTTTATTTGTTAAACCTCTGCAAAGACGGGCCATTTTAGGCTTATGTCATTGAAAATAGTTTTATTATTAATTGCAATATCCGCGCTTTTTGGTGTTGCTTTCGGTTATTTCCTGCGCTGGATAATAGCGCTTGGAAAACGAGGTTCCATGGAGCTTGAAATAAAGCAAATGGAACTTAAAGCCAAAGAAGAAGCGCAAAAGCTTATTGAGCAAGCTGAAAAAGAGGCTGAAAAGAAAGCTCAAGAAATTGAAAAAGAATTAAAAGAAAAAGAAGCCGAGCTTAAAATGCTCCAAGAGAGGCTTGTTAACAAAGAGGCTTTGCTTGACAAAAGACAGGCTGATATAGATGCGGAATCCGGAAAACTGGAGGCGCAAAAAGAAGAAATTGCCCAAAAAGAAAAAGAAATAGAAGAACTGCGCAAAAAACAAACTGAAAGCTTGGAGAAAATTGCTGAACTTAGCAAACAAGAAGCAAAGGAGGAGTTGTTAAAAGAGGTGGAAAAAGAGTATGAAGAAACATTGGTGGGCAGAATTCACAAGCTGGAGCAAATAGGACAAGAGAAACTGGAAGAGAAAGCAAAAGAAATTCTCACAACGGCAATTCACAGATTGGGAAATTCAATGCCGGCTGAAGTACTTACAACCACCGTTACTCTGCCCAACGATGAGATAAAGGGGAAAATTATCGGAAAAGAAGGAAGAAACATAAGGGCATTTGAAAGAGCAACAGGGGTTGATGTGATAATAGATGAAACTCCCGGCACCATAACTCTTTCAAGTTTTGACCCTGTTCGCAGACAAATTGCAAGAATTGCACTTGAAAACCTGATTATAGACGGAAGAATCCAGCCGGCACGCATTGAAGAAGAGGTTGAAAAAGCCAAAGAAGAGATAAACCGAATAATCAATAAAAAAGGAGCGGAAGCGGCATATGAAGCCGGAGTTAAAGGTCTTGATCCCAAGCTTTTGGCAATTTTGGGAAGACTGCATTTTAGAACAAGTTACGGTCAAAATGTTCTTGCTCACTCGGTTGAGATGGCGCATATCGCCGGAATGATAGCCGAGGAGATAGGCGCCAATGTTGAAGTTGCTCGCGCAGGAGCGCTTTTGCACGACATCGGTAAAGCCGTTGATCACGAAGTTGCCGGCACTCACGTTGAAATAGGAAGGAGGATTTTGCAAAAGTTCGGCGTTGACCCTGAAGTTATAAAAGCCATGCAGGCGCATCATGAAGAATACCCTTATGAAAATCCGGAAAGTTACATTGTGCAAGTTGCAGACGCCCTCTCCGGAGGCAGACCGGGAGCGCGCAGAGGAACGGTTGAAACGTATATAAAACGCCTTGAGGAGCTTGAGGCCATAGTAAACGAGTTTGAAGGAATAGAGAAAAGCTATGCCATCTCGGCCGGACGTGAAATAAGAATTTTTGTCAGAGCAGATGAAGTCTCCGACTTGCAAGCTCATAAACTGGCAAAAGATATAGCCAAAAAAATAGAAGAAGATTTAAAATACCCCGGCGAGATTAAAGTAAATGTAATAAGAGAAACCAGAGCTATAGAATATGCAAGATAAAAAGCGCGGCGAGACGCCGCGCTTTTGTTATAGTTCAGCAAAAAATGTGCCATTTGACATTTCTGCAAATCCAAGCGATCTATAAACCTCTTGCAGCTTTGCCTCAGGATTCGCGCCCGTTGATATAATTTCGCAACCAATCTCTCTGGCGACAGCTGTCACCTCCAAAATCAAAACTCGCTCAAAATTTTCTTTCCAATTACTCTCCAGTTTATAAACGGACCGTAAATTATGCCCCTCCTGGTTCCTTGCTCAACCTCAAGAATTATATAGCCGTGCTTGGAGCTGATTTCATGGCGCGTAAGTTTTGTTGTCGTTACCTGAAAGTCGGTTTTGTTTTTATAAGCGACATTGTTCATTTTCCTGCTCCCTTTTGTTTGCCAATGCCTGATTTTTAATAACAGACAATACAGCATCTGTCAACAACTGACAACAATATTACAAGATTCGATCTTGTAACTTTGGCAGTTACTGAGCAAGCGAAATTTGCACTATTTGCTAACTGTGGATAAATATTGTTTGAAATATTGCGATTTTAAGCCATATTTGTATACTAATTTTAGAATGATTATTAATAGCTAACAAAAGCGTATGAACAAATCAGATTTGGCAGATGCTGTACGCGACGCAATAGGCAGTACAAAAGCCGATGCGGAGCGCGCAGTGGAAGCGGTTGTAGACGCAATAGTTAAAACCCTTGCAAAGGGTGGGAGCGTTTCAATCGCCGGTCTTGGAATTTTTGAGACCAAAAAACGCGCCGCTCGCACAGGGCGCAACCCGCGTACCGGCGAGACCATTCAAATTCCCGCAATGCGCGTACCGAAATTCCGCGCCGCAAAAGCGCTGAAAGATGCCGTAAAATAAAAAATACGGCTTACCAAAAAAACGCCCAACCTGGGCGTTTTTTTGGTTTTTGTGTTAAACTTGTGCTTATGAAAATAGTTTCATGGAATGTCAACGGGCTCAGGGCCGTCTTTAGAAAGGGTGAGTTTTTGCCAATGGTTAAAAAGTTAAAACCGGATATTTTGTGTATACAAGAGACAAAAGCAAAGCAACATCAATCCCCCGTTGACCTGCCCGAGTATGACGAATTCTGGAATTCCGCAGAAAAACCCGGCTACAGCGGAGTTGCCATTTTTACAAAACCCAAGCCTAAAAAAGTTATATACGACTTGCCTGAGGATCTTGTTAAAAAATACAACCTTA
>JALWJR010000060.1:5704-12583 GCA_026996985.1 Candidatus Kaiserbacteria bacterium | reverse complement strand
TTTCCACCCGATGCATTTGCACGGACAGTTTTTCAAACTCATCTCGCGCGATGGAAAGGTGATTGACGAGCCGTTTTTCAGAGATACGGTTTTGGTCTATCCTCGCGAGACGGTGGAAATCGCCACCGTGCCGTATGATAGAGGAAGATGGATGTCGCATTGCCATATTTTAGAGCATGCTGATGCAGGCATGATGACGATTGTGGAGGTTGAATAAATTATAAATAATAAATGAGATATGAAAAATAAAATGATAAATAAAAAATTTGTGGCAATGGTAACTTTTACGTTACTTACGCTTGGGGCGGGAGTGTTCTTTACGACAAATAACACTCCAAACAATAAAGCTAAAATAGAAGAAAAAAATTACAAAGCAGAACTTGTAATGTACAAAAGTCCCACTTGCGGATGTTGCGGGCTTTATGAAGAAGAGTTGGAAAAACTCGGTTATGAAGTTGAGGCGAAAAAAACCCGCCAGTTGGCGATGAAAAAAGAAGAACTTGGTATTCCTAAAAACAAAGAGAGTTGCCACAGTATCGTCTTGCCGGATGGCAGGGTCTCAGAAGGCCATGTTCCCCTTGATGTATTTGAGAAATTTGTCGCCGATAAAAGTGTTTACGGGATAACACTGCCGGGTATGCCTATCGGATCGCCGGGCATGCCGGGTCCAAAAACCGAAACTTTCCGGGTTTATTCTTTTGACAAAAGTGGAGAGACAAAACTTTACGCGGAAAGGTAAAGTTTATTTATAATCCTCAGCGTAACGACATTGGGGTTTTTAAGTATATAATGATCAAAAAATGTTATTACTGTAAATTTTTAAGCTCAAATTTTTGTCCGTCACATTTATCATATTTTTAATATGGAAATACATGAGATATACTAGAATATATGGTTAAAAAACAAAAACCAGATGTGTTTTTGGATACAAACTTTGTAATTTCCGATGATGGAACATCAGATGGGCGTTTAAGCGCGTACGATTTCAAAGATAAATCTGTATATATTACAGAGCCAGTAGAAAGGGAAACAAAACATCTGATTTCCATAGGGAAGCAAAGAGTATTCAATGTGCAACATAAAACCTTAACTTTTGAGGATTTGTTTAACTTATATCCAATGACTTGCCCATTGTATTACAAATATATCGCTGATGCGGCAAATCCAGCGGTTGTTTGGTCGGAAACATTATGGCTGGAGATGATCACATACCTTAAAAGAGGTGACCCAGATAGATACAGCGGATTATTTGATGAAATAAGAAAAAGTCATGTTAAATATATGGATATTGAAGATGAAGAAATTAAAAAACATATACCATCACCAACTGACTGGCAGAAAAAATTGAAAACATTAAAAAGAAAGCATTTTAAAAAGAAAAAGAAAGATGCGTTTAGTAATAAGAACTTTTTAAATGATGCCAGGACTATCTCACTAATACAATTACATTCATTTTTTAACAAAAAAGATGTGGATATATTAACTGCAGATTCGGATTTTTTGCAATTAATGTTTAATTGGATTTCTGCAAATGTGCAAGAGATTGTATTTAAATATATGATTCTTGATAAATTGTCACGACAGGATTTGGTTGATTTACAATTAAGAAACAAAAAACTTACTATCTATATAGATTTCGAAGAAGCTAGTACACATTATAAGAGATACCTTGAGTCAATATTTAGAACGAATAGGGTCAAGGGGGATATTAGAACCAATATAAAATTTTGGGATGTAACAGAGCAAAAATTTTATTCGTTTGATTTTTATTTTAATGAAAGCATTAGGCAATTATTCATGGCATCTCATGGTAATTGCCATTGTCCATTTACAAAAAATGACTTCATGGGAGCATGGATTGGTTATATATTTTGGCCCCCATTACCCGGGGAAAAAACTATTAAGTTGAGGGTTAAGAAAAAAGCGATTATACACCGATACACTAAGGTGTCAGTTAAGGTGCACGAACAGATATGCGTTTATGCAAAATACGAACGCAGTAATAACCCAAACCATTTTGTTGGCTTTGTTAAGTTAAGGTATTTCGATTGGTTAATTTCCGAAATAATGTTTTTTTTGCGTAGCTTGAAATTAAGATTCATAGACAAGTTTATGTACAAATAATAGCTTTGCAACGTTTTATTTATATACTTACCTACATTGCCTGGGCGGGAAGTTAACGACACGAAACAGAAACAACAGGAGCACTTCCTCAAGATGAGGAGTAATATCCCAAGATTAATGGCGCTAACTGTGTCACATTGGTAATTGAATCATTTTGTATTGTTATGTTCATTGTCCTACGATACTTCCGGCAACCAAAATACAGGTGAAAGTAAAATCCTCAGAAAAACAATGGTTGTTTAAATGAGTTTCACTGTAAGAAGTTAGTCAGTCGTTCAGTGTGTTCAGTAAATTCTCCAGGTTATACTCCAAGAGATCTACATTGTACGCCGTACAAGCAGATTATGTGTGTTGATGTTATGATAATATGCACTCAAATGCCTGTGATGCTGCATCCAGGGGTGTCAACATTGCCCATAAAGGGTTTTGCGAGCAGCATAACCTTCTTTTATTACCTTGAATAAAGTTGAGTTTTACTTTTCTATATGCTACTTTTATATAAAGTAGTATATGTTATTAAAGATTAATTTTAAAATAGGATTATTTTTAGTAACATCATTACAATTTTTCGTATTTTTGGGTTTTCTCAACCAAACGATTGCAAAGCAGATTGGGTTATGTGGTATTGTAAAGCCGACCTCTTCACAACATGATGTTATTTTAAGTAAATTTTCCGTTGTTGATGAAAACGGGGGCGATGTTGAAGTAGGCGATGTGGTGCAGGTAAACTTTACTCTGGAGAATGCACATCAAAACCCTTATCTTTTAGGTAAAGATGGTGTTTTCGTAGAATTTGGGACAAAAGAAAACGGCTTGGACAAAAGTGGCGCGCTTGTAAAGCAGAGTAAATTTGATCCAAAAACAGCCATTACGGCAAGTTATCAAATAAAAATTGACAATCCGGGGTACTGGATAATATATCCTTCTTACAACATTCTTGTGGTCTCCGGAATAAGCGGAAGTTTTTCTTCTTTTACTCCAACCTTTAAAGATTATTACGGTCCATCAGGTTGGGGAGGATGCAGTTTTAAAGTAAGTGATAAACCAAAAATTATTGACTCGGACCAAGACGGAATAGAAGATCAAAAAGATAACTGTCCCAAAATTTATAACCCGAAACAAAACGATAAAGACCAAGACGGACTGGGTGACGCGTGTGACAGCTTTACAGACACAGATAAAGATCAAGTGGAAGATGACAAAGACAACTGTCCCAATAATCCAAATCCCGACCAAAAAGATACTGACGGTGACGGAATAGGTGATGTGTGCGACAGCAAAGACGACAGTCAAGATAATAATCAAACAGATAACTCAAACTCACAATCAAATCAGGAGCAAGCTCAAAGTAGCAGCAAAGACCAAAACTCACGGCTTTTTGATTTTGTTAAAGAAAAAAAGGAAGAGGCCGCCAAAGAAAAAGACGACAAAGACGATAAAAGCGAAGTAAAACCGAGTGAAAAACCGGATGCTACAAAAGTTTTTAACGACCGCGCAAAGGAAGAATTAGGTAGAATTTCAAATAACCAAAGAGTCGTTGTGAGTGTACCGGATAATGTGGCTTCGTCTGCAAAAGGGCGCAATCTTTCAAATCTTGCCACTGCAAACAGATTTAAAGATTCGGATGGTGATGAAATTCCCGACGCTTTGGACGACTGTCCTAATGACCCCAATCCAGATCAGTTAGATTATGACGGAGACGGAGTTGGAAACGCTTGCGATTTGTGCGATCCGCTTGTTTTGGCGGAAAACGAAGGCGTCACCATTGATGCCGGACGGATAGAGTATTCTTGCTTGAGCAGAAATGAATTTCAATACGATGGCATTGTTTCTGATTTTTATGATAAAGTTGACGAGTACGGTTGTGGTATAAAAAACGCAGAGAAAGATTATTTCACCAAAAAAACAATGTACAGAGAAAAGGTCTTTTTGGAAGATGATACAACGGGTGTTTTGGGTTGGTTGCGCGAGCGAGGACTGCTCAGAGGCCAGAAGCGCGCCGTGTCACGCTGTGAGCCGGTGGCAACGGATTTTTGCAGAACGGTAGATCGCATAAGCACCCACATAAACGAAGTTGTCGGAACCGACAGAGACGGCAACCCTATTTTCAAGGAAGCAAAATGTTTGTTTAAACCGGTAGAGGGTACTATTTATAATCCCACATCTTGCGTAGACGGCGCGTGTGTTTTGCCGGAGAGTGACGGAGGCAAAGAACCATATGTGAAAGGATATACCGCTCTAAAACTCTTTGGTACCGGTGGTTGGACGACGATGGCTGACTATTGTGAAAACTCTTCTGTTTTATCTGAAGCTGTTTTTTCCGAAGAGTCCAAAGAGCAGTTCAATGAAAGTAACGGAACAAGAGTTGTTGCAACCAGAGAACGCATAGAATGCGAGAATGGTTGTGAAAACGGCGCGTGTGTTTTGCCTGTGGATACAGACGGAGGTAACAATCCAAGTCAAAAAGGATACATTGTAAATAAGGTGTGGGAGGGCGCGCTTGAGTCTTTGCAACAGGCAAACGCTTTGGCGCAAGACTCTTGTGTGGATGCTGTCACTTTAAAAGAGTACACGGTTGCAAGCACAACGGGAGCGTTGTCAGACAGTCCCATACGCGAGACACAAATAAGTTGCAGACCCGGCACTTGCAGAGACGGAAAATGCTTGCCTCCGCGCTGTGATGACGGGATACGAAACCAAGGAGAGACAGATATTGACACAGGAGGTCCGTGCCCTTCTGTGGATCGCTTTGAAATTGCGGGAAAGCTTGAATATGCAGACTACGATCTTACACCGATGCCGAATCCTACAGGTCGTGGAGACATATGGGTAATTGATATAAATTCCGAAAGATTTAACCCTGTGGTTAATGTGCCGGTTCAGTTGGTGAAGTGGAGCAAGCGCCATGACCCTGACGCAAATATCATCGCTCGCACCGTTACCGATGATAATGGTAATTTTAGGTTTGAGATAAGTCGCAGTTCGGGAGAGAAGTATGCGATAAGAGTGTACCCAAGAAACTCAGCGGCAAGAGCTTTGCTTGAAGATGACGGCTGCAACACTTATGTTGCATTTGTAAGCAAAGATCAAATTATCACCCCGGAGAGAGGGTCTGTGCTTTTTGACAGTATACGCATTTATCCCGATATGGAGCCGCAACTTGAATCTTGGGAATATCAAACGGGAGCTTTCTGCGGAACACCTGACAAAAGAATTACCGGTGGAGCCCAGTTATTTAACATCATAGATGTATTAAGGCAAACGCGCAATTACTTACTGGAAGAGATTGGCGACTCTTTCGATGAAAGTATTGCAAGGTTGGATGTCTTGTACCCTTATGAGGATTGGGCAAGATACTCGGGTAGTGACAATACGATCAAACTTGCAGATGAGGTCGGGTCAGGTATAGATTTTGCTTACAATGATAAAACTATCATTCACGAGTACGGCCATTACATACAAGATGTGCTGGCGACTCTGGATACAAGCGGAGGTCCTCACAATCTATGCAGTGAATTTATAGATGAAGAAACGGCATTTAATGAGGGGTTTGCAGATTTCTTTGCCTCTACGGTACTTTATCTGTTGCGAAATAAAGAAACATACAAACCGAGTACCGTCTCGCATGTGGATCCTTGGGATATGATAGAAGCGCCTGAAAACAGGTGTGTCGTAAGGGATCCTGACACGGGAAGAATAACCAGAGTTAGGCTCAAAGACAGATGGAACAGCGCTTATGAAATCAGTACCGCCTCCACCTTGTGGGATTTGGTTGACACTGTCGGTTGGCCAAACTATGTGGCGGGCGAGGCGCATGATAAAAACTCCGCAAGCATTACGGGAAAAGAGATGCTTGCTAAAATACTTTATGCTTTGGATGATGCGGCGGACAATGATTTCTTGGGGCTGGAAGATGCGCCGGATGTATGCGAACTTCTGCTTGAGGAGGGGGGCGGTCTTGTTGATAAATCCCCGGGCTGGAGCAGGGAAGAGCTGATTAGACTCCTTGAGCATCACGGAATAGAGCTTGACGGAGAAGATTCGTGCGTAACACCCGATTAAAATTTATCATTGGCTTATGAATATTTATAAAAAAATAAAAACAAAAATTAACGCAAGCAAAAAAGCTTATCTTGTTGTTGCTTTAGCGCTTGCCGTTGTTGCCGGTCATCTTTTGTTTGGAGTTTTCAAATGCGCTTACAACTCTTATGCAATATCCTCTCCGAGCGATTTGAGCAAGTTAAGCACAACTCAGCAGTTGCAGACAACATTGAACTGTCAAAGAAATGAAAAAATAAAAAAAGCGGCGTTTATAAAACTGCTCGGTTTTTTCAAAAATAAAAAAGATATTCCCGAAGACATAAAAGAGAACTTGGAAACTTACATGTCGGAGAATCCGGAATTACGCAATATATACAATACTTTTTATGATATAAGCGGAACTCCGGAGTTTGTAGACAGTGTGGCGATATCTCAAAAAGGAGGAAGAAATATCTTGACGATTACGCTTAAAGAGCCGGCTCCTTGGGAGCTGTTGAGTTTCACGCCTATATATTCAAAAAACAAACTCGGCAAAACAATGCGTTTGGAAAACGGCAAGGAAAACAACAAAACGAAAAGTATGTTTTCACCAACAAAAGGCATTGCAAAAGACAAAAAAATTGAAATAACAATAAGCCCATCGTGGTACAAGAGAGTTTTGGCAAAAATTAAAATAGGAAAAGGGGGCAAGCGTTCCGTGTATCAACTGTTGCT
>JALWJR010000060.1:529-5694 GCA_026996985.1 Candidatus Kaiserbacteria bacterium | reverse complement strand
AAATTATTGTAGTTATTTTATTAAATAACCAGGTGGCTTATGAAAAAAACATTATTTGCAACAATTTCTTTCTTGTTAGTGGCAAATGTTTCTTTTGCGATGAATAAAGCGGAACTCATTGAAGCGATAGCAAAAGAAGCAAAACTTACCAAAATGCAAGCTGAGTTGATAGTAGAGTTGACGGAATGCAAATCCGCTACAGATCCTGCAGTTGGTGCAGAAGATGAACCAAAAGGCGCAACGGATATATTCTGCAAAATAGACGGCATTGATGACATCATGAAAGACAAAAGAATTGCATCAGCCGGCATTGACCCTCAAAAAGCGCAAGCGGCAATTATGGCTTTGCAAAGAATACTTGTTACCGATGCGCAGGCAAGAGTTATCATGCAAGAAGGCACAAGACCGAACAGCATTTCACCGAAAAGAGTTCAAGATTACTGGACGCCGGAGAGAATGAGGAGCGCAAAGCCAATACCTCTTGGGGTTGTGGATGAAAGCAGTGCAGGCAAAAAAGAAAATGCTGCAGGTCCTGAAGCAGAGCTTGAATTAGAAAACGAAACAGAAAGAAAAACAATGCATTTAAAATATCAACGCAGATTAAAGAATCACGAATACGAAAATGAAAGAAGGTCAGACATTGACAAACATAATACTACCACTAATGCAATAAGAAATACTAGTGAGGTTCGCTCAAACCCTTTTCCGTTTGAAAAAAGATTTAAAAGCGAAACTGCTAAAAAAGTTTTGCAAGAAATTCTTGAAAACAAAATCCCTTGCGCAAACTGTGACGGGGTGGAGCAATTGCCGGAGCAAGAGATAGAAAAACTTGCAAAAGCAAAAGAAAAAATTCAAAAAGAAGGCTGGAAGCTCAAGGTAGAAGGCGACAAGGCAAAGGTAAAAAGAGTTCAAAAGAAAAGATTATTTTTCTTGTTTGAAGTGGAGCTTGAAGAGGAGGCGGAGCTTGATGAAAACGGGCAAATAAAAGACATCAAAAAACCATGGTGGGCAATTTTTGTATGGTAATCCTATCCAGAATAAATAATATTTGCATTAAACCACTTTCTAAGCTATAACTGAATCAGTATTTGTGAGATAAAAACGTCAAAAAAGGAGAGTAAGATGCAAAACGAAAAGAGAATCATCTTGGCGCTTGATGGTCTCTTGTTTGATGAAGCAATTTCTCTTGCCGAGAGTGTGGCTGACAGGGTGTACGCTTTAAAAATACATCACCTGTTTGATGAGAGGGGAGCACAATCGGTTGAGATGTTGCGACGATATGGTGCAAAAGTGTGGGTTGATTTAAAGCTTCATGATATTCCGGCTACTGTGCAAAAACGCGCGCTGGCCATCAAAAAATGTGGCGCCGATATTATATCGGTTCATGCCTCGGGCGGAGTTGCTATGATCAAAAGCGCTGTTGAGACGGAGTTGGAAGTTTATGCGGTAACAGCTCTTACTTCTTTAAGTGAAAGTGAATGTTTGAGGATCTATGGCGCAGAGCCTGAGGTAGCGGTTGTCAAACTGGCTCAAATGGCAAAAGATGCCGGATGCGCGAGAATTGTCTGCTCGCCTAAAGAAGTCGGTATGTTGGCGAATGAGCCCACGTTTTCCGGTATGAAATTTATAACACCCGGTGTGCGCTCTGCCGGTGTTTCGGTGGATGATCAATCAAGAGTAAGCACACCCAAAGGCGCAATAGAGGCCGGGGCAACACATTTGGTTGTAGGCAGACAAATTGTAAAAGCTGAAAACCCAAACCAAGCTCTTGATGATTTGCTCGCCGAGCTATCTTAAATAGATCAACCCCACACATTGTCAATGTGTGGGGTTTTAGAGTTGTTGGAGTTTACAGATTATTTAATCTCGCGTAATATAACGGCATGCACCCGTAGCTCAATGGATAGAGCACGTGGCTTCGGACCACGGGGTTGGGGGTTCGAGTCCTCCCGGGTGCGCAAAGCGCAACCGGAGTTTATCCCCATCATCTGTGCATGGTGGGGGCAAAGCAAACCCCCACCGCGTACACGCAGTGAGGGCAGGCTGCTTTGCTTTGCGTGCCCGCACCATACTACGATGCACGATTTCCAGGTTTCTTTACGATATCATTCATAGAGTTTTACTTAATTTATTTATATATACGAATTGGTAAGTATGGTGCGGGTGTGAGGACTCGAAAGGCGATGGAGGGGCAATACAAATACAAAACCGCTGAACTTTTAAATTCAGCGGTTGTTTGTTTTTTGGTAAATTTATTATTTAAGCAAAACTTCATCTGCAATACGTAAAGCAAGCGCCGCTTCCTGATCGTAATGTGTTTTTATAAAATCCAGAATTTCAATTATATGAGAGCGTTTTCCGACGATAATAACCGGAATCATTCCTTCGCGATACAGTTTTCCTGTCGGATTTATCCATTCACCCTTTGCCGAGCGTAGGAGAGTAAGTCCTCCTGTACGTTCGCGCACGAACCGATCAAATGCACGGTGATGTTCAATCGCAAATTCTTTTCCCTCTTTACTGTGTGTGGGAACAAACACAAGCCAGCCGTTTTCTTTGCTCATCATTCTTTCCCAGCTCCAGTTTTGTCAACCTCTAATCATTATATTTGCACAAATTCTCAATGCAAATTTGGTAAATACATTTGGTAGAGCGCGGTTGCTTAAATTTTCTTGTGTTATTTAGGAGTTGGCTTATTATAAATTTGCCAATTTAAATTAGAGGCTTATACTATCAAAAATGAGCAAGATTGATAAAAATTCCATTCCGCAAGAGGTTTTGCAAGTCGCGCAAACTCTCACTGATAACGGTTTTGAGGCCTATTTGGTTGGCGGTTGTGTGCGTGATCTTCTTTTGGGTAAAACTCCGAAAGACTGGGACATAACCACAAACGCAAAACCGGAGCAAATCCAGTCTGTTTTTCCGGAAGATAAAACTTTTTATGAGAACGATTTTGGAACCGTTGGTGTAAAAACGGAAAGCGATGACCCTTCTTTGGCGGTTATTGAAGTTACACCTTTTAGAATAGAAGGAAAATATTCTGACAAAAGAAGACCTGACCGGGTTGTATTTAGCGATTCTTTGTTTGATGATCTGTCTCGCCGAGATTTCACGATAAATGCTTTGGCTTATAATTTAAATACGGAAGAGCTTATTGATGAATATGAGGGTGTAGAGGATTTGCAAAAAGGGGTTATAAGAACGGTTGGAGATCCAAACGACAGATTCTCTGAAGATGCTTTGCGCATGTTGCGCGCGGTAAGGTTTGTTGCAACTTTAAATTTTGCGATAGAAGGGGAGACTCTTTCTGCCATTGCTCGGAGTTCCGATTTGCTTCAAGAGATTTCAAAAGAAAGAATAAGAGATGAATTTTTAAGAATAATTTCATCTCCGCACCCTCTTTCTTCTTTGGCTGTTGCTCAAAAACTCGGACTTTTGAAGTTTATCATTCCCGAGTTGGAAAAGGGTATAGGTTGCATGCAAGGTGGAGCGCACAAATTTGACGTGTTTGAACATAATCTGAGAGCCCTGCAACATGCGGCGGATAAAAACTACCCTCTTCATGTTCGTCTCGCCGCCCTTTTCCATGACATTGCCAAACCTCACACAAGAAGGAAAGGCATTAAAAAAGAATACACATTTTTTGGGCATGAAGTTGTGGGAGCAAGAATAACCGAGAAAATCATGAAAGAAGATTTGAAAATGCCCTCGGAGTTGACGGAAAAAGTTGTAAAGCTTGTGCGGTGGCATATGTTTTTTGCTGATCCGGATAAAATAACCCTCTCTGCAGTCAGAAGGATGATAGCTCGCGTGGGGGAGGATTTAATTTGGGATTTGCTGAATTTAAGAATTTGTGACCGTATCGGAACGGGAAGACCAAAAGAGCAACCTTTCCGTTTCAGAAAATACAAGTCTATGGTTGAGCAAGCGATGCGAGACCCGATATCTGTCTCTCAACTTAAAATTGACGGTAAACAAGTTATGGAGATAACAAAAGAGAAGCCCTCACCTCGTATAGGGTGGATTCTACATGCTCTTTTGGATGAAGTTCTTGATGACCCCAACAAAAACACTTTTGATTATCTTGAAAAAAGAGCAAAAGAGCTTGCGTCTTTAAGCGATGATGAGCTGGCAGAGTTTGGCAAGGCCGGCAAAAAGCGTCTAAAAGAGGAAGAGGAAAAAGAAATAAAAGCTTTGCGAAAAAAATACCATGTTGCTTAGTGATTGACAGATACATGTTTTTGTTGCAGGATATGCACGGGTGTGTAATTTCTCGACGAAGAGGCGATTTTCTTTTCGCACCTTTATACCCTTCATCTGCGTAGTAGGTGGAGGGTAGAGAGGAATACTGCCGCCGAGCTCTTCCCTTAGGAAGGGTTTGGTTCCCATCCGGCAGAGTGTTCCTTTCACAGATCTCAACAGGTGGGAGTTGGGTGTGGCATCTCAAACGAAAGGAGAAGAGACATGAAAAAACTTGTTGCCACCGTTGCGTTCGCGTTCGTGGCTGCCGGCCTTGCCGCGTGCGATGATGCGACGATAGTTTCGCAGAATCTATCCAAAGCGGCGGACAATTTCGAGATTATGCGTCGCATTGTCTTCATCAATGGGATTACCGACAAGTATTTGTTGGTGATTGAAGGCCGTTGCTCTTTGCAGGAGAGCAAAACAGCCATGGTTGCCGTAGTCTGCAAAACCGGTCCGGATGAGTATAAGAAACACTTCCTCGGCAAGGGCGACAATGTGTTTTTTGTCGCTGAGCAGATTGAATCGGCCGAGGCAAGTGCATATCACTATCGGGTTACCTTCAAACCACAGGTGCTGATACCTGATGTGAATGTACGCATGAAAAATGAAGGGATTGACAAGTGATTTTGACGCGCAGTCGCGACAACGCGACTGCGCGATTTTTTCTGCTCACTTGTCCACAGATTTTATTTGAAAAAAGACCCATGTCTTTTACAATAATAAAAGCCTGTCCTTTACAGCACCTTAAAGCACCTTTCAGCTCTTACTCCAAAGCAAGCCAATTCTCCGACGCGAACTCTGTTACACCAAGTTTCGCGCAATATTTGGGGATTTTCGGAAGAACCAAAAACAAAAAGGCGTTGGTTCAACCGACAAGTCTCCGCAAAACTTTTACACAAAAACCCTGCGCATATGCAGGG
>JALWJR010000060.1:0-519 GCA_026996985.1 Candidatus Kaiserbacteria bacterium | reverse complement strand
CTTGATTTCCAAAGAAACAGGACAGTGGTCGGAGCCGAAAATATCCGGGTGAATTTCGGCTTTTTTTATTTTGTCCTTTAGTTTTGGACTTATAAATATATAATCTATCCGCCAGCCGACATTTCTCTCTCTTGCGCGTCCCCAATGACTCCACCATGTATAATATCCGTTCCCTTTATGAAATAGCCTGAAGGAGTCTATAAACCCCGCTTTTATTATGTTGTCAATTCCTTCTCTTTCTTCTTTTGTAAATCCGGTTGAGCCGTCATTTTCTTTCGGTCTTGCCAGATCATTTTCCGTATGAGCTACGTTAAAGTCCCCACAGACGATAGTCGGTTTTTCTTTTTCCAACTTAATTATAAATTCCAAAAAGGCCGGGTCCCAACTGTCGTGGCGCAGTTTTAATCTTTCCAAGTTTGGTTTTGAATTTGGAGTATATACATTTACTACAAAAAAATTATCAAATTCGGTAGTTAGCACACGACCTTCTTTGTTTGGGTCGCCAAACCCATCTTTAAG
>JALWJR010000059.1 GCA_026996985.1 Candidatus Kaiserbacteria bacterium | reverse complement strand
TAGAGAAACACTACAACAAAATTTTGAAAGTAAAGAAAATGTAAATGAGTTAACTTTGTGGTTTATTCGTCACGGAGAAAGTAAAGGTAATGTACTTGGGCGTAATTGCCCAGTAGAGAATGACGAGCCACTTACCGAAAACGGAAGGAAACAAGCGCTGGCTGTTGCTCGTTATTTTTTAGGTAACAATATAAAAGTGAATAAAATCTATACTTCACCACTGAAAAGATCAAAAGATACAGCTGAGATTATCGCAAAAGAACTTGACTCGGAGATTATTGTTTCAGAATCGTTTAGAGAAAGAAAATGGGGAGATTGGCGAGATGAAACATGGGATACAATAGCCAATCGTTTGGACGACATGGATATTAATGAAAGATATACTTTTATTCCTCCTAATGGTGAATCTTGGCAACAAATGGAAAAGCGTCTTTTTGAAGGGTTGAACAATGTGCTTGAAAACAGTGAAGATGGTGATAATGTTCTTATTATAACTCATCGCGGATCGTTGCGTGCGCTACTTACTACACTTGATAAAGAAGTTGATAAATGTAAACATAAAGATTATTCGGTAGAAACTGGATCAATTAGCTCTTATTCTTTACATAGAGAGACTTTTGGCGATATAAATATAAATCCGACCAAGTAGTCAATGCCACTAAATATGTCCACAAGTTGTGATTTTTAGATAAGTACGAAACCTGTTACTAAACAAGTTGCTTGGAGATAGGTTTAATATTTATAGGCGGGTTTGATTTTTTTAAAAATCGGGTATGATACATTTATGCTTGATATAAAGTTCATAAAAGAAAACAAGGATATAGTTTCTTTGGCTATTAAAAACAAAAAAGGTGACCCCGTTGATTTGAATGAATTGCTTGATTTGTACGAAAAAAGAAATTCCCTCATTAAAAAAAGAGATGAAATAAACAAGCTTAAAAACGAAGCGGCAAAACAAAGAGATATAGAAAAAGGAAAACAACTGAAACAAGAAAGCCAGAAACTGGAGGATGAGCTTACGGAAGTCACAAAAAAGTTTATTAAGTTAATGTCTCTTATTCCAAATATTCCTTCCGTTGACACTCCTGTTGGAGAAGACGAAAACGACAATGTGGTATTGAGAACTTGGGGAGAAAAGCCAAACTTTTCATTCAAACCAAAACCTCATTGGGAATTGGGGGAGGAGCTTTGGACAATTGACAAAAAAAGAGCGGCCAAAATTGCCGGTTCAAGATTTACTTACCTTTTGGGTGATGTGGCGCTTTTGCAGTTTGCTCTTATTCAGTTTGTAATATCAACTTTAACCGATCAAGTTATTCTGGAGGAGATAGCGAAAGAAGCAAATGTAAACGTTAAGATTACTCCGTTTATTCCAAATGTTCCTCCGGCCATGGTAAAACCTGAAATATTAAACGCCATGGGAAGACTTGACCCGCCGGAGGACAAATACTATCTTGAAAAGGATAATCTTTATCTGGTCGGCTCTGCCGAGCATTCAATAGGTTCAATGTTTGCCGATGAGATACTAAATGAAAAAGATTTGCCATTGAGGTTTATAGGTTATTCTCCGGCTTTCAGACGCGAGGCCGGCTCTTACGGCAAAGATACCAAAGGAATTCTGAGAATGCATCAGTTTGATAAATTGGAAATGGAAACATTTGTTGTGCCCGGCCAAGGTTTTGCCGAGCAAGATTTTTTGGTGGCGATTCAGGAGTACTTTATGCAACAGTTAGGTTTACCGTATCAAGTTGTATCGGTCTGCACCGGCGATATGGGTTTTCCGGATCAAAGACAAATAGATATTGAGACTTGGATGCCCGGTCAGAATACTTACAGAGAAACGCATAGTGCCGATTTTGTAGGCTCGTTTCAGCCTCGTCGTCTAAACACTCGTGTGCGAAAAACAGATGGAAAAACCGAGTTTTTGCATATGAACGATGCAACGGCAATAGCGATAGGTAGAGTGATTATAGCTATTATGGAGAATTACCAAAACGAGGACGGAACAATAAATGTTCCGGAAGTATTGCAACCTTTAATGGGCGGCAGAAAAACAATTCTTCCAACAAAGCAAGCCTATGCCTCAGCGTAGAACATCTAAAAATAAGCGAGTAAAAAGAATTCCTTTGGCAACAAGAAAACGTCAACAGATGTACGGGAACATCGGTCTTTTTGTTGGTTTTTTATTTTTGTCTGTGGCACTGTTTGCTCAAATTATGCATCTTAAAAGTCTATCCGTATTGCAAACGCACATAGTTGGAGTATCTGAAAGAGAAAAAATAGAGCAAACAAGATATGAAGTTGACAAAGTTTTAAGCGATAGCAAATTCCACATAATTCCGCCGAACAACAGATTGTTTTTAAGCGCAGACAAACTGTCATCCGCCATTTTGTCTCTCCCGTGGGTTGAAAAAGTGGAAGCAAAAATTTCATATAAAAAGCCTATCCTGACCGTAAAGGTAATACCGAAAAAACCGGTTGCGCAACTTTGCCTGTCTGATAAGGCGGATAAGTGTGTCATGATTGATAAAAACGGCACTCTCTTTGATTATGCTTTAAAAAGTTATGATTTGCCGATTTATAAACTGGAATCAGTTAACAGCATTTATTTGGGAAGCAAAATTGATAATTTTGCAAATTTGCAAAAATTTGTTGATGAGATGAACGTTAAATCCGATCATGTTCTTCTTAGAGATAAAGGAGATGCTCTTGTTTACACCCCCAAATTTTATATAAAGATTTTGCCGAACAAAAATGCGCAAGCCCAGTTGGCAAAATTAAATTCATCTCTTTTAGAGCTTGATGAGGACAATTTGGAGTATTTGGATTTAAGGTTTAAAAACAGAATCTACTACAAAGAAAAAGAATCTGAGCCCCAAAAACAAGAAAATGAAAATTAATTTTTTACATAAATTTTTCCCTTTTGCGCAAAAAAAGAAAAGACAAAAACATCTTTGGGATATTAAGTTTGTTATGGCTCCCATGGAGGATGTTACAGATGTGGCTTTTCGCGAGGCGTTTGCGAAATTTTCCGTGCCCGGTGAAGATTTTATATTTTTTACCGAGTTCACTTCCGCAGACGGGCTCCTTAAGGCGGACAAAATAGGCTACAGGAAAGTTGCATCAAGACTTCTTTTTAGCTCGTCTCAAAGGCCTGTCGTTGCGCAAATTTTTTCCGCTTCGCCTGAGAATATATACAAAGCGATTAAAAAAGAAATTATCCCCAGAGGCTTTGATGGAGTAGACATTAATATGGGCTGTCCGGATAAAACCATAATAAAACAAAAAACCGGAGCGTATTTAATGCAGGTGCCGGAAATTGCAAAAGAGATGGTGTTGAAAGCCAAAGAAGCCTCGGGGGGCAAATTGCCAATTTCTGTAAAGACAAGAGTAGGATTTAACAATGTTGATGTGAACTGGATAAGAGAGATTTTATCGGTAAAACCCGATGCGCTCACGGTGCATTTGAGAACCAAAAAAGAACTTTCACTGGTTGATGCTCATTGGGATTTAATGCCTGAGATTTTGAAAATAAGAGATGAAATTTCACCAAATACAAAAATAATTGGAAACGGGGACATAAAAAATTTAAAAGAAGCGCGAGAAAAATTGCAAAAATACAACTGCGACGGAGTAATGATAGGCAGAGGACTTTTTGGAAACCCGTCTTTTTTCAAGTACGAGACAGATCAAAGAGACTCCGCAGAGAAAATAAAACAATTGATTTTCCATCTTGAAAAGTTTGGTGAATTTTTGGAAAAAGATAACCTGAAACCATATCACGTAATGAAAAAACATTTTAAAGCTTATATAAACGGCTTCTCGGGAGCAAAAAACTTACGTGAAAAATTGATGCAGACAACAAATACCCAAAAGGCAATAGATATTTTGAAAAATATGTTGGATTATTGATAATATGGCGCGCAAAAGAAAAAACCCCACGCAAAGTGGGGTCACAAAAAGTTGTTATACTGTGCTTTGGCGAGGTTTATACCACATGTAGACATACCCGATGACGTGTATCAGAGTTGGTACCGCAAGTGGAATGGTGAGAAACCATGCGCCGTACCACGCGGTATACAAGGTAAGGTATGCTAGGTATAGGAAGAGTGCCACTCCAATACCGAACACCATCAGGCCGATGTACATAAACATAAGAAAGAATGTACACAAAAAGCCTCCACTCTCGTTGCGGTTGCCAAGTACAAAGCAGTCGCTTGCAAATGATCCCACCGTTACTGTTGCGGAACCGAGTAAGACAAAAAAAGCGTTCCACCCCATGAGGTACTTGAAGGCAAAGAACATCCCCAATATTCCGCCACAGAACAAAAGCAGATGTATCCACGGCAGCCACTTTTTCTTCAGCATCTGCATGTCAACTCCTTCTCTTCTTGAGCTTGATCGATGTTCGCGCTTTGAACCTCTGGCTTGAAACGTTGTTGTCTTTTTGTTTCAGTTTCTTCTGTTTTTCCGCTCTGCCAAAATCTGTATGCCGATCTTGACAAAAACCATGATAAACATGGTGGTTACCGTACCAAACAATATGGCAAAAAGATGGAAACCTGCCATGGCGTTTACAACAAAGGAGACCAGAAAAACAAGGAACATAATAGGAAAGGGTACAAAAATAGGCGGAATGGCAAAGATTATGAAAAAAAATGAACTCACCCAACCTCCAAAATCATCGCCTTCGCTTTCCGAGAAAAAACAATCTAAAGCAAAAGCAATAAGGGTCAAAAAACTTCCAATGTATGCCGTCATCAATCTTCCTGCCATGGGCATGGTTGGATCTGTAGCGCTAAATCCAATAACGACACCGACGCAAAAGAGGGCGACGTTAAACAAGGATGGGATACGCAAAAATTTTTCTTTTTGACTCATTTTTCTTACCTCTCTTCTTTTTAAGGTTGCAGAACTTCTATAAGTAAAAAATAAATTTCCTTTTTTGTCAACACCTAGAGCTTCCTCTATTGACATATACTCTAGTATATGGTACCACCAATAATGGTAATATCATCTGCAAGAGAAGAGAAGGAGAGGAGTCATGAAGAAGTTCGCTCTGCTCGTTCTTGGAGTTTTTGCTTCTACGGGAGTGTTGTTTGCACAGGAGGCGTCTCGCTTGCATGACAGTCGACTGGACGCCATTGAGGATTACGCCACTTTCGAAAAAAGAGCAAAAGAAAGAGAGCGTCAAAAATGGAAAGCGCTACAAGATAGAGACGCGGTTTTTCTGGAATGCGTTTTCCATTGGCAAACAAATCACGTAGAAACAAAAAGAAAGATCTACTCGGGAGAGGAAGAAGTTTTTTATGAAGGACGCGAATCTGCGCGCCTCATCTCTTGTATCAGGAGGGTTGGTATGAAAGACCTTAAAGCATGCGAACAATATCGCACGCGCTTCAATGAGGCACAACGCCTTTATGAAAAATATCTGCACGATTCTGAAATCTCCGGTGAACTAACCGGAGTCGTTGTTCGCGGTCGATGCGTGCCGATATTGTAAACATATCGGCAGTTCATTTTATCACATACCGCGCCGTTTCGGTGGCGCGGGTTTTTGTTTGTACATTTTAATCTCACTAACATATTGCAATTCCTTAAAGAGAAAAAGAGCATGCAAATTGTAAAATTTCTTCAACCTCTGTTATAATTTTGCCATGCAGACACTTTATAGAAAATACAGACCTCAAAGTTTTGATGAGGTTATAGGACAGGAGCACGTCATATCTGTTTTAAAAAACGATGTTAAAAATAAAACTCACTCTCACAGTTATATTTTCTCCGGAACTCGCGGAGTTGGAAAAACAACCATAGCAAGAATTTTGGCAAAAGAGCTTAAAGTTACAGATAAAGACTTGCATGAGATAGACGCGGCAAGCAATACCGGAGTAGATGATATAAGAGAGATAAAGGAGGCGGCTTATTCTCTGCCTTTTGAATCACCTTATAAAGTATACCTGCTTGATGAGGCTCACATGCTTTCCAAATCGGCCTTTAACGCTTTGCTTAAAATTTTGGAGGAGCCACCTTCTCATGTAATTTTTATGCTCGCAACGACAGAGCCCGAGAAAATTCCACAGACCATAATGTCCCGCTGTCAGCATTTTTCTTTAAAAGAGCCGAGTACCAGCCAGATTAAAGAGTACATTCAAGATATTGTTAAAAAAGAGGGTAAAGAGATTGACTCTTATGCGGTATCAACAATCGCAACAATGGCGGAAGGCTCTTTCAGAGATTCACTCTCTCTGTTGCAAAGAGTTATAAATTTATCTGACAAACTGACCGCTGAGCTGGTCTCGGAGATTTTGGGAACGCCACCTGCCGAGAATTTGAAAAGCTTTTTATTGGCGCTTGAAGGTAGGGATATAAACAAGGCTTTGAATATAATCTCCGAAATGCAAAAGCAAGGTTATGACTTGGCGTTTTTCCTTGATCTTTTGATAAATCGCTTACGCATGTTACTTCTTTTTAAAGTTGGATCAGATTCAGGTATACAGTCACTCGATGAACAAGAAAAAGAATACTTGAAAAAGCTTAAAATTGAAAAAGCTGAGCTCATCTCTTTTTTGCAAACCTTCCTTGAGCTTAAAGACAAAATAAAAAATTCCGCTTTTAAACAACTTCATTTTGAATTGGCTCTAATAGATTTGCTTTCCTGAAGATTGGTAGTATTGCAAATTTAAATATATGTACTATAGTTAGCAAAAGCCACAAAGTGGCCTTTTAAACTTATGGCAACAAAAACAAAAAAAACAACAAAAAAAAAAGAAACAAAAAAGCGCTCTACAAAAGCGTCTAAGAAAACCGCTGACTCAAAAAAAGATGTTAAAAAAAAAAAAAAAACCGCTTCCAAAAAAACTGCAACCAAAACCAAATCCCGAAAAACCGTTAAAAAATCCAAACTAACACCAAAAGAAAAACACCGAGAAAAAAAGGCCGAGAACTTGATGCAAAAAGGAAACGAGAGAGGATATGTAACTTACGATGAAATTTTGCAAGAGTTTCCCGAAATTGAAAATGATGTTGTCTTTCTTGAGGAGATGTATGAGCGTTTCAATACCGCGGGAATTGACGTACTGGAGTCAAGCGGAATGCTGGTGCATGAATCTGAAGATGAAGAATTAAAAAAACGTTTGGCTTCCGATGCTTCTCGCGATTCCGTTCAAATGTATTTGCGCGAGATAGGAAAATACCCTCTGTTGACCGCACAACAAGAAAGAGAGTTGGCCCAAAGAATAAAAGAAGGAGATGATGAAGCGCGCAACATACTGGCACGCTCAAACTTGCGTCTTGTTGTCTCAATTGCCAAAAAATACATTGGTCGCTCAAGTGATTTGACTTTGCTTGACTTGATCCAAGAGGGAAACTTGGGACTTTTTAAAGCGGTGGATAAATTTGACCACACAAAAGGGTATAAGTTTTCAACTTATGCAACATGGTGGATAAGGCAGGCGATTACTCGCGCTTTGGCTGATCAATCGCGCACAATTCGTATTCCCGTACATATGGTTGAAACCATCGCCAAATATAAACAAAAGGTGCGCGAGCTGGCGCAACATTTGGGACGAGAACCGATGCCGGAGGAGATAGCATCGGAAATGAACCTTGATGTTGAAAAAATTCATCACATTCAAAAAATAAGCCAAAGCACCGTCTCACTTGAATCTCCCGTGGGAGACGATGAAGACAAAAGCACTCTGGGGCATTTTATAGCCGATGAAAAAGCCGAAATGCCAGATAAGAAAGCCTCGGACAGAATTCTTTCAGAGCACATAAAAGAAGTACTCGAGTCGTTAACCGAGAAAGAAAGACAAATCTTAATGTTAAGAAACGGTCTAAACGAAGACGGAGTTTGCTACACTCTGGAGGAAGTTGGTAGAATGTTCGGCGTTACTCGCGAGAGAATTCGTCAAATTGAAGCCAAGGCTCTTGAGAAAATTCGCATGCATCCGAAAGCGGAATATCTGGAACTGTACTCCTCCTAAAATTTGCTTGACTTTAAAATTGCTTGATTTAATCTGTCTTTGGACGGCAAAGAGTAACAGTAACTCGAGGAGGTCGAGATGTCATTGCGCGCCATAAACACTATTTTGGGTGTGATTGCAATTTTAACCGCCATTTTTGCAATCTTGCCCCTAACAGCGCATTTGCAAGAATTGAATTTTACACAGCAGAAAATAAATGATATCACTTTCCTGATCATATTTGCTCTGTTTGTGGGAGGATATCTGCTTGGCTCAAGAAAAGCTCTTTCGAATATTATAGGGTATATCCTGTCAATTGGCGGGATATTGAGTGTTTTGTATTTTTTCTTAATCTAACTTAAGACCGCCTCAAAAGGAGGCGGTTTTCCACTTGCAAATTTTAAAAAATAAATATAGAGTTGCTCTTATGAGTGATTATTTTCAAGAAAGCATAGAATTGCATAAAAAATATAAAGGCAAAATTTCAATAGAACCCAAAGTTCCGCTTAAGAATAAAGAAGACCTTTCAAAAGCTTACAGCCCGGGAGTTGCCGCAGTTTGCCAAGAGATACAAAAGGGTGCAAATGCTAAAGAATTTACCACCGCAAAAAACACGGTGGCCGTTGTAACAGACGGTTCGGCAGTATTGGGATTAGGCAACATAGGCCCGCAAGCGTCTCTGCCGGTTATGGAAGGAAAAGCGGCGCTTTTTAAAGCTTTTGCCGGGGTTGACGCTTTTCCTATTGCGCTTGACACGCAAGATACCGAAGAGATTATAAAAATCGTAAAAGCAATCGCTCCGACTTTCGGCGGAATAAACCTTGAAGATATATCGGCCCCGCGCTGTTTTGAAATAGAAAAAAGACTCACACAAGAGCTGGACATTCCGGTCTTTCATGATGACCAGCATGGAACGGCAATAGTGGTTCTTGCCGGGCTTATTAATGCTCTTAAAATCGTAAAAAAGAAAAAAGAAGATTTAAAAATCGTTATAAACGGTTCCGGCGCCGCGGGAGTTGCGATAGCAAAACTTTTAACTGATGCGGGTTTTCCGAAAAGTTACATCACAGACTCGGGAGGGCTGGTCTCGGAATGTAGAGACGATTTAAATGAGGCGCAAAAAGAGTTGTTGGCATGTTGCAGTATATCTTCAATTTGCGGAGGACTCAATGAGGTTATAGACGGAGCAGATGTATTCATCGGTGTATCGGTTGGAAATGTATTGACAAAAGAGCAGGTAAAACGTATGGCTGACAATCCGATTGTTTTTGCGCTTGCAAATCCAATTCCTGAAATTGACCCGCAAGATGCAAAAGAAGCCGGGGCTTTCATAGTTGCAACAGGAAGAAGCGATTACCCAAACCAAATCAACAATGTTTTGGTATTTCCCGGAATTTTCAAAGGAGCTCTGAACTCGGGTGCCAAAAAAATTACAACCGAAATGAAACTTAAAGCGGCGGAGGCGCTTGCTTCTTTGGTTGAAAGTCCGACTCCGGATAAGATAATCCCGGATCCGTTTAACAGACAAGCTCCGGATGCGGTAGCTTCTGCCGTAGAAGAAGTTGCAAAAACAAAAGAGTAAATTGTCATTATTCTAAACATATGATATTCTCTTCGGCAGTTTGCACCTCAAAAAAGTGGAGGAAGGACAGATGGATAGAGAATTTTTCTTGCACACACTCCAGGCGATTGCGCAAAACAAAACTGAAGACAACAATCCTGAAATTGTTGTTTTTGAATGCATGGACGGGAGAGTTGGACTCTCAAGGGCTTGCGGATTTAAACCGGGAGAGCTATTCGTGGTTAAAACCCCGGGAGGTGTTATTGAAAATATCTCGGCTATAAAAACAGCAAAAGCCCTTGGAGCAAAATTGTGTGTTTTCTCCTATCACACGAGTTGCGCAGCTCATGATGAGAACGACTCACTCGCGCAAAAAACCGCTCTAGCGCAGACTGACGTGTTCAACAGACATGCTCTCAAACATGAAGTGTCTGCCAAAGCGGTCACTGTGGGATACAATGTAGACACCGGAGAGATGGTTTTCGGCTCTGATGCGCTTTTGTCTGCTGAGCAGAGAACACTGTTTGCCTCAATTCAAGAAGGCTATAAGCGTGAGAAAGAGAAGGGGCGTTTGCCATTTGCTCCAAAAGAGCATACCGAAAGCGCGATATTTTTTGGCGTAACCGTATCACAGTACGCGCCTTATTTTGACGGAAAAGCTTTCGGAATATTTCCACTTAAAGGAAAACGAAGTGAGTTTTTGGCAAAAGCTGCGGCAATTATTGACAACAATTTAAAAGCGGGGAGAGTAACTCCGCCTATTTTGCTTTTTTCAGAGTATCGGGATTTATTTCCGAAAGAGTTTTACTCCGGAGCAATTCCTCCTTTTGAGATAGTAAACGTTTCAACGACAACCTCAAGTTAAAAAACTTACCCTGCGCGCATATTTGGCGCGCAGGGTTTTTTGATTTTTTAAAACTAAGAAATTGTGATATTATTTGTCTATGAGTGAAAAAGTCCAAGCATCAGGTTTTATAATCTTTTTCAGACAAGATGAGTCTTCAGCTCCTTTGTTTTTGGTTGTAAAAGACAGGGCGCACAACAACTGGGGATTTCCAAAAGGACACGTAGAACAAGGAGAGAGTTTAATTCAAGCGGCCGCTCGCGAAACGAAAGAAGAGGTGGGTATATCTGACTTAAAAATCTACGACGGTTTTGAAGAGAAAATTAGTTACAAACTCTCAGACGGAAGAGAAAAAGAAGTGACTTACTTTTTAGCGGAAGCTAAAAATAAAGACGTTACACTAAACGATGAACTGACAGATTACGCTTGGCTTTTAACCTATGAAGCCATAGGAAGAGTTACTTTTGTTGATACGGCTCTTTTGGTTGATAAAGCCAGAAACTTCTTGTTTGATTTGCAAGAGCAAAAAAGAGAAAAAATTAACAAATAATGTAAAAATATGAGCGAAGGAAATTTTTGCACGATATTCAATTGCATGGACGGAAGAGTACAAGAAAAAGCTTTTCTGTGGGCAAAAGACAATTTCAATATTGACTTTGCCGACACATTAACACTTCCCGGAATGGACAAACAGCTGGCAGAGAACACTCCCGAGAGCAACTATGTTACAGAGACAATGGCCAAAATTTCAACCGAAGGACACGGATCTAAAGTTGCGATAGTTGTTGGGCATACATCTTGCGCAGGAAATCCGGTGACGGACACGGAGCACGAAAAGGATATTCAAAAAGCAGTTGACAGAATCGCTTCTTTAAATATTTTTGATGTTGTTGCAGGGGTTTTTGTAGGTGGAGATGAAGATCCCAAAAACTGGGAGGTAAAGGAAGTTTGTCGCAAATAACTTGCCTTTTGTTTATCTGGTTTATGACAAAAATAAAAGTCACCCCGGAGTTTACCAAAGCGTATAAAATGCTAAACGCCAATCAAAGGCGCGCGGTTGATACCATTGAAGGTCCTGTAATGGTTGTTGCCGGTCCGGGAACCGGAAAAACGCAAATTCTCACTTTACGAATTGCAAACATTTTAAAACAAACCGATACTCCGGCCGATGCCATTTTGGCTTTAACATTTACGGAAGCTGCGGCAAGCAACATGAAAAACAGGCTTGTCAAATTAATAGGTAAAGAAGGTTATAAAGTTAAAATAAGCACTTTTCACGGATTTGCAAACTCAATAATTCAAAGATATCCGGAACATTTTGAAAGACTTATAACATCATCTCCGATGACGGATATGGAGAAACTTCTTCTTTTGGTGAAAATTTTAGACGAAGGTAAATACAAAGAATTAAAACCTTTCTATGATAATCATGCTTACTTGAAAGAGATAATGAGCGCCATCTCGTCTTTAAAAAGAGATACCGTCTCTCCTTCGGAATTAAAAAAAGCAATACTGGCGGAAGAGAAAAAATTTAACGCCATTTCCGATTTGGTTGACGAAAAAACCGGGAAAATAAAATCAAAATACGCTCCTTTACAAAAAAAGATAGAAAAAACAAAAGAGTTGGCGGAAATCTATCAAAAATATGAACAGGCACTTATTGCAGAAAAACTCTATGACTTTGAAGATATGATTTTGCAGTTAATTGAAGCATTTGAAAAAGATGAGAATTTCAAAATGCAAATACAGGAGCAATTTTTATATGTTTTGGCCGACGAGCATCAAGATGCAAACGATGCGCAAAACAGATTGCTTGAATTGCTGACAGATTTTCATGACTCGCCAAATTTATTCATAGTAGGGGATGCAAAACAAGCAATTTATCGTTTCCAAGGCGCTTCTGTTGAAAATTTTGTTTATTTTCAAAGAAAATTTAACAATGTAACAATCGTAGAGTTGGAGCATTCGTACAGAAGCGGTCAAGAAATTCTTGACGCATCTTACAGTTTAATTGAAAATTCGCATTCTACGGAAGCTCTGGGAGCAAAATTAAGTTCACAGGTAAACTTTAAAAGCGCTGTCAATTTTCTGGAGTTTGAAACCGATGAACAAGAAGCTTTGTATATTGCAAAAAAAGTAAAAGCTTTAATTGAAGAGGAGGTTGATAAATCGGAAATCGCTATTTTATGCAGAACAAATGCCGATACGGAAATTTTTGCAAAAGCCCTGCTTAAAGAAGGGGTACCGTTTAATATAGAATCAAATACAAACGCGCTGGATGATAAAGATATCAAAAAACTGCTTACTTTACTTGAAGCCGTTGCAAACTTTGGTGAAGATGAGAAATTGGCAAAGGCTTTGCATTTGGAATTTGTAAATTTGGATGAGCTTGATATATACAAAGTAATAAAAGCTTATAGAAAAAGTGAGAAGTCTTTGCATGAAATTTTGCTTGATGAAAAGTTTTTGAAAAGTTTGAATCTGACAGATTACAAAGCGCTTTCCGTTTTTGTTAAGCGTTTGAGGAGATTT
>JALWJR010000058.1 GCA_026996985.1 Candidatus Kaiserbacteria bacterium | reverse complement strand
GCTGTTTTTACCGGTCTTACAGCAATCATATATGCTATATTGATTAAACAATAGAGTGTATAAAAGGTGGTAAGTAAATTTACTTATCACCTTTTATCATAATAAATAAAAAACGATTCACTTACTTAAGTTAAGAAAACATTTTTACTTTTTGTACAGTTTTTAAAACTGTTAATTTTGCTAAAATAGTCAAATGTTTAACACTTTCATTTATCAACCGCTTTACAACGCTTTAATTACTCTTTTGTATATTGTTCCGGGTGCAAATGCCGGATTGGCGGTTGTACTCCTTACTTTGATTGTAAAAATATTACTTCTTCCTTTTTCAATTTCCGCATCTGTCACTCAAAGGAAAATGAAAGAAATTACTCCGGAGATTGAAGCGATAAAAGAAAAACACAAAGATGACAAGCACAAACAAGCCATGGAGATGCTTGAATTATACAAAAAAAACAACATTCGCCCGTTTTCAAGCATTTTTGTAATGCTGTTGCAAATCCCGGTAATTTTCGGGCTTTACTTTGTGTTCTGGAAAGGTGGGCTCCCAAATATTGACCCCACCCTTCTTTATTCTTTTGTTCCTCAACCCAATTTTGTTCCGGACATGCATTTTTTAGGTGTTGATTTATCAAAAAGAAGTTTGGTTTTTGCTGTTTTGGCCGGACTATCGCAAGCACTCCTGACACATCTTACATTACCGGAAACACCAAAAGGTGGTGACTTAAAGTCTGACATGGTACGTGGTATGCATTTGCAAATGAAATATTTTTTACCGGTTATTATAGCAATTGTGGCCTACAGTATATCTTCGGTTATCGCTCTTTATTGGATAACAAGCAATATTTTCGGTATATTTCAAGAATTGACAATAAAAAAGTTTTTAAGTAAACAATAAATATGGTTGACGAGATTATTAAAAAAATACTAGATTTAACAGGGCTTCCTTATACTGAAGTCAAACAAGATCAACTACTCGATAAAACCGTCTACAGAATCACTTCCGATGAGCCGGCGCAAATTATAGGAACAAAAGGAAACACTCTGAAAGCACTAACGGCTTTGGTGAAAAAAATTTCAGAGAAAAAAGGAATGTCTACAGATTTTACAATTGATGTAAACGATTACAAAGAAAAAAAGATAAACCAAATAAAAGAAACAACACTTCTTCTTGCGCAAAGAGCCAAAACTTTATGTTATGACGTTGAGATGCAACCAATGAGCTCTTACGAGCGAATGATAGTACACACCATAATAGAAAAAGAAGAAGGTCTTACAACCGAGTCAATTGGCAAAGGAAAAGAGCGCAGAGTTGTAATAAAATACGTGGGTTAACGATAAAAATCTGCGTTCGGCTTCAATTAATTTCCGCCAAATTTTAAAGATACTATATCGGGGTTCAGTTGATATAGTACAACATATGTTCCCAAAAGCATTAAAAGTCCTATTATTGCATGAGTTATTCTGGTTTTTGATTTTTTCTTTTCCGCAACAACATCGACCGTCATATACTCAAGTCCTGCATAGGCTATAATTAAAATACTCAATGTAATTCCGATGGCGATAGACATTTTATACAACACATTTACATAATCGGCTATGGAATTTCCACTATCCAACCCCGGAATTCCGCTTAAGGTTGTATACTGAGCATTACCAACCAAAGGAGTTGCAAGAACAAAAGCCAGAAATTTAATTTGCATTGATTTCGGTGTTTTTTTCATATGGTGGTCTTATTTTAACTCTCCAGAGAGATCCTGTTTTTTTGTCTACAAAATAAACTGCAGTTTTTGACTTATTTATTTTAACATGTGTTGCATCCACTTGAAAATTAATGTCACTGTCTTGCGGGTATATTTTTTCTTTTTCACCTGTCTTAATATTTATTTTATACAGTGAATCTTTAAAAATCACATTGCCCATATACCAATCATCCGGCAACTTCCCCGTTATGCTCTCGGGGACAAAACATAAAACAAAATCTTTTTCCCAGAATGCACATTTCGAGGCAAAAGTTTCAACATTTAACTCCGTAATTTCACCTACTTTATTTATTATTTGCAGTTTTGGTTTTTCATTTCTTGTGGTTGAGATAAAAGCCAAGTTATCTGAGAAAGGTTTTATCTCAAGTCCGACAAGAGCATCTGCCAAAACAGTTTCACTCCCCTTCTGGGGGTTAATAAGAAAAATTGAACTGCTTAAATTGTAAGCACCACGTTGCCATAGAACGATATCCTCTCCCCAAAAGTCGGCCTCCCATTGAGTAAGGTATGAAGACCAAATTTTTTGTTGATTTTCGGTCTTTATATCATAAGTATATAAACTCAATCCCGGTGTTTCCCGTTTTAAAAACAGTAAAAAGTCTTTCGAAGGGTGTCTTTTTAAAAAAAGAGCGTCTGCGACAAGTGTTTTGGCTTCATCTTTTTGAGGCAGTGTGTTTATTGCCGAGACTATATTTTCGTTTTCATTCAAGAACCTTCTTATTACCCACTCTCCTTTTGTGGAGAACAAGCTCTCTTGCACAGATGGTATTGTAACTTGTAAAACCCTTTTTGAAGAAGGTTTTTGCGCATAAGTGGCAAAAAACACATGGCCGTTTTTTACCAAAGTGTATGCAACAGTATCAACAATTAAATCATCTTTAATCTCATCAAATAAAATCTCAAAGCCGGCAGTTGGCTCATACACCAACTCTGAAGCCTCAGGCTTAAACTCAAACACAACTTGATTTTGAATTTCTTGTTGAATATTCAGCGCTTTTTCTTTCAGTTCGTCTATATATTTATGCACGGTTATGGGTTGATCAAAAACAGTGCCGAAAGTGTTTTTTGTTTTTTCTTCAATTTCTTTCTTTTGTTTACCTACAAAAACACTCCAAAAAACAAGTGAAAGAATCACAAACGCCAGCATTATTGAAACTATTGCATATATTCTTTGTGTATTCATAAGCTCGGTACATAGTTAGCCTCCAACTTCAAAGACGCTGTTTCCGAATTAAAAAAATCTTTGGAAATCGGATCGGTAACCTTTACTTTTATATTCAGTTTACCGCTCCCCTCAGGTACTATGGTCACGGTTTTTTCATTTGAAGGTAGCTCTTTGGAATTTACATACCAACTATATAGCAGACTTGAGACAATTTTATTGTTTACGAAAAACGGAATAGCCGAAATTTTTACCGGATATTGTGACACAGAAGAGTTAAAAAGAGTTTTGGAAAACCTTATACCTTCAAGTGGCGTGTCTTCATAGAGCATGATTTTCGGCTGTCCCACTTTAAGTCTGACCCCGGACTTGCCCAAAACTCCACCTTTTTTATTAAAAAGATAAACCAAAACAATATCGCTTTCCAACACCTCCGGGCTTGATATTGAGAGAAGTGTTTTTCCATACCCGGAGTCTATTTTTTTGGTCGGGGTTTGCCACACGTAAAGAATTTCTTCAGGTTTGTATATTTCACTTTCATTTTTGGGAATCTCGGCAATGACACTTATTTTCACGGGGGTATTGTATGTTATTTGGCTTCTTCCCCTATAGAATGCCGGAAGGTATCCATCGGCTTCATTTAGAATTGTTATTTTTCTTGGGAATACGGTTTTTTTAACCGCAAACACTTGATTTTCATCTGTAATGACAAAAGCAACTATATTTATTGCATCAAACAAATCTCCGGTTTCAAACTCCAGTTTACCCCCCTCTTTTTTAATGTCGCCGTTTACAGTCCAGATAATTTTAGAGCTTGCAAGGTTAAAAGTTGAGCTTTTAAGCGTTGCGCGAGTAAGTTGGTGAGGATTGGGAAACTCAGGCTCGGTTTCAATTTGTATCTCTTTTGTCTCCGGTATACTCTCTAATGCAAATGATAAACCGTTTAAGTCATCAGGGTCGTATGCACCGTATGCAACCGGTGAGAAAACCAAAACAAACAAGGTAATTAAAAGTTGTTTGAACATTGCTAAATTATATCACACACTGTTTGGTTCTTGTTTTGCCATTTTTTCCTTTTGTTTTTTGTAGTATTTTTCGGCCGTATTTATAAACAGCCAGTTTGATAATGTTATAAACGGCAAAAATCCTAAGAAAGGAATAAACTCGACAATTTGAGCTATAGTTGCTCTCACTGCGGCTTTTTTTATAAAACTGGCAATTTTTATTTTTGTTTTTTTTCTTGACTGAAGCAAATATAAATAGACAAAAAAGAAAAAAGTTAAAGCGTAAATTTGAATTGATTTGTTAATTACAATTGCAAAAGTTGCAAAAGTGGGAACCAATACAGGAGCACCAAGACCCAACGAAACAACCGATAAAGTTAGACCGGTTGCCCAAAAAGCCAGAGAGACCAAAATTTGAGTCAGGTCAAATATTGCCGAGAATGTATAGATAAACACTTTTGCTCCCAAAGAAAAAACAGGACTGCTCAATTGATTTTTGTTCATATCAAGTTTGAGTTAGCGCATCTCCCAAAGATTCAAGCTCCGCTTTCTCAAGTTCCTCTTTAGCTTTTTTAATCGCTAAGATTTGCGATGGGTCCGAGGTTATAATTTGATCTTCCGTGTAGCTTGCTATAACTTTTATTGCGACATGTTTCATTCCCGCGAAAAATATTCCCTCCCCCACATCTGACTCCAAAAGCAAGTATTTTTCTTCATCGGAGAGTTTAAAAGTGTCTTGTATCAAATCTATTGACGTCGGAGATTGCCTCAGAAGAATTTGGATTGATGAGTTTGTAATCATAGCTTTTCCATATTCGTTTGAGAGAAAGTCGGCCACATCTTGAGTTATGGTGGCAAGACCGAGGTAGTATTTTCTTCCTCTTTTTGCTATGCCGTATAAAAACGATGCCGTATCTTCAGATTTCATCATCCACCACGCCTCATCTATTACAAGAAGTCTTTTTCTAAGCTCTTTTCTGATGGCATTCCAGATATAGTGTGTAACCAAATACATCGCAACGGGTTTCAGTTCATCTTCCATGTCGCGAACCGAGAACACTATAAACCTCTTGTTCATATCAACGTTGGTCGGTTGGTTTATAAACCCTGACCACGTTCCTTTTGTGTACTTGGAGAGTTTTTGTACAAGGTTTTCCGACCCTTCCATTCCCGAGAGGACAAGCTCAAAGTCAGACAAAAGTGGAGGTTCAAGGTTTGTGAAATCGGCTCCGGCATGGATATCTTTTAGGGCATAAGTTTCTGTTATCGCTCTGTCTATTATAGCATCTTCCTCAGGAGTAAGCCCGCCAAACATTATTCTGAAGAGCCCCACAAGAGATATGATATTGTTCCTTAGCACATCCGCCGGGTTTTCATCTTCTCTTGGTGTTGGCAGGTCAAACGGGTTTATATGGTGTTGTGAAGAGAGAGATATATTGAAATATCTACCACCGGTGGTCTCGGCCAAATATTCATACTCTCTTTCCGGGTCTATAACTATCACATCCGTATCAAACATTAAAGTTCTTAGAATCTCGAGTTTGGTCATGTATGATTTACCGGAACCGGATTTGGCAAAAAGCACCGAGTTGTAGTTTTCAAGAGAGAACCTGTCAAACAAAACCAGCGAGGAGTTGTGCCTGTTTATACCGTAGAGTATTCCTCTGTCAGAGGTTAAATCAAATGATATGAAGGGAAAAAGACTGGACAGTGGTGACGAATTTAATTTTGAGTGAACTGAGAGCTCGTCTTTTGCAATCGGTATTACACTGTTAAATCCTTGTTTTTGTTGAAACAGTGCCGGTTTAAGATAAACAAGCCTTGCCTCAAGAAGAGACTTAATCTCGCTTTCGGCTTTGTCAACTTCGTCTCTGTCTCTTCCGTAAATTGTAATGTAAAGACCGACGTCAAACATTTTCTCTTGCGCTTGTTGAAGTTGATTTCTCAAATTTTCCAAATCGGCGTAAGCGGTATCCAGCTTCGGGTCACGCACCATCCCCTTCTCGGCCCTTATTTGAATTTGGCTTTCAATTTCGGCCACCTTTTTTTGAAATTGTCGCAATATCTCGGTTGTATCAATCGGGTGCACCATAATTGAAATATCAAATATTTTGTCAAGATTTATTATCGGAGCGAACCACCCTGTTGTAAGATACCTTGGGTATGAGATAACAAAAAACGTACGCGCAATCATATCCCCCAACATTAGCTCTTTGGGATTTACTTTTAGAGCCGAAGGTGCTATAACATCTTGCAACTCAAGCACCCCGCGTGCATAAATCTCCTCCGGTAACACCGGAGTTAACTCATCCTCTTTTTTGTTTGTTTTGGTGCCAAATAAGTCGAAAAACATACTTTAATTTTATCATGCTTTATACCTCTTTACCTATCATCTCAACCGGGCGCTCTTCATCTCCGGGGTTATATATTTTATAAAACAGTTCTATAGCCTCCTGTGTCTCCAATTGTACCGTTCTAACACCAGCTCTTATAAGCCCTTGTTGTACAACGGCAATTCTTTGATCGAGTTGAGACACATAATAGGAAAAATCTTCTTGTTCTGTTGTTTTTTTGGAGTTCTGTTTAAATGGCAAGATGGAAGAGAGTCCGGTTTTTTTAATGTTTAAAACGGCGGGCTCATATGGTACAACAACAAAAAAGTGTTTTGTCATAATGTTGGCCCCCTCAACAAAGCTTTTTATAAATTCAATATATTCTCGTATTTGAATGCGCATCAGTTCATCAAGTGTTTTTTTGTAAGCTTCCTCAAGGGTTTGTAAATAAGGCCTTATATCAAGCTCGCGTGATTGTATGTATATCTGCACAGGAAAATCAAGCGCATTAAAGAAGTTTTGAAACTGCATTATAAAAGCGTTTTGCTCATCTTCGCTTTTTAAGGCGAAATTAAGCGAGCTTGCCATTAAAATGGCGCGCAAGGTGCCATCTTTTAAAACAACTATTCCATCTCTAACCTCTTTGATGGGCACAAACTCTTGCGCTGCGCGAGCTGAAACATTTGCCATGTTTATATGCTAGCACATTTTGTCTTTGTTTTTATTGTATATAAATGTTTTTGTTGATAATTAAAGTGGTCTATATATTTGTTCCGTTTTATTTAGCGCGGTGTTTATATCCTGAGCCATTGTCTGCAGAGATCTTTGTCTTTCATTTTGTAAATTTTCATTTATATCCAAACTCCACGCCAAGGAGCGAAGTTTGTGCTCCGACAGGTTTGGTATATCAACTTGAGATATTGGGGATATGCTTTTTTCTTTTTTCTTTTTTCTTTTTTTTACATAATCAGGTCGCCAAAGATAGAGCTTGGGACCCAAAAAATGCAAAAGAGATGATTCCAAAACAACAATAAACGGTCTACCATTGATTTTAAAAAAAGCTAAAGCTACAGCAAACCCAATCACCACGCCCAAAAGTGGAAGAGCCACAAATTTTGGCAGAAAACGCCAGATTAAAAAAGCCAATCCCCCGCCCCCTCCTATGTATATGGCCTGTTTCAAGGTAAGTGGACCGAATATTTTATCTTCAACCTCTATAAACTGTGGAACTTGAAACTGCATATGTGTATTGTAACACAGCTTTTGTTTGTTGATTATTCAATCGGCTCTCTGTAGGGGTCATCGTGAATTGTTTTTCTTTCCGTACTTTTAACTCCGGGTGAGTATGTGTAGTTTTTTTGTGCAGGTTGTTGAGGTTGATTTATTAACGTGTCTCTGGCTGATTTTCTGCCGTTTAATTCTTGCTCAAGCCTTTCTCGTATTGGGTGGAAAACGAGTTTCGCCACATCCTCGGTAATTGCAACAGCTACGGTTGAGTCAACATCAATTGCTCGCTTTATATTCTCGGCAAGGGCCTCGGGTTGTTTGGCGCCAACCAAAGCGAGCATTATTTCATTTTCCAAAGCTGACCATTTATCCAAGTGAAGCTTATATTCTTTGGCAAGTTGTCGCATTTTCTCGGGGACGTTTGCATCTTCTATTATTTTGCGTACAACATCCGGCAGCTCTTTTAGATATTCTTGATATTGCATAAATTAATTATACACCCCTGTTTGTTTTTGTTAATCGGCTACTGTGTGTTTTGGTTGTTTGGAGGTTTGACATATTTTGTTCCGCCTCGGGCCAACTCTCTTATTGCTCTGTCTACAACCTCTTTTGTTGCAACAGCTTCATCTTTAAATTGTCCTCCCAGTTTTTTGTATTGATCAGGATAATCGGCCAACTTTACCGCTTCTTTTTTAATTTCTTTTGCTGTTGGGTCAAACATTCTATTTAATACACCGGGTTTATCACTCACTTGGTATGCATCGGGGTTGAAGTACTGTTTTGTCATCAACTGCTTTCTTATTTCATCTCTCATTTGGTGTATTGCTTCAAGTTCTCTGCGAGCAGAACTTCCTTCGGGAAGGGCTTCAGCCACTTCGCTGTAGATTGATGACAAATCAACATTTTCTCCTTGTGCCGCTTGAAGTTTTGCTTGTTCCACCTTGTTTATTTTCTCACGCAGACTACTTATTTTCTCGGTCGCTTGGTTTATAATCTGTTCTTGTTGCCTTTTTTCTTGTTGTAGTTTGGCGGCGCGCTCATAATCACCTGATGTGTTTGCTTGCTCAATGCTTTTATCAAGAGCTTGTATAGCTCTTCCGGCCTCCGCCATTTTTTTGCTTGCCTTCCCCATTTCTTTTTCGGCAACATTAGCATACATTTGTAAGTGTTCTTGTTGCATTTTTTTGTATTTTTTTAAATCTTCTTCGCTTCTGTTTGGCTGTTTTAATGTTCGTTGCGCCTCATGCTCTTCTTTTTTGGCTTGCGCTTCTCTTTTTTTCTCAATTACAGCTTGTTCAAATTTCACTCTTTGTTCGGGTTTTAAGGTTGGAGCAAGTGAGATTCCCGCTTTTGAGGCAAACTCGCGAGCTTTTTCGGAATCTCCCAATCTCATACCTGACTTTTTGGTTTTCTCAAGGGCTCTATCAAGTCTTGCGCTTGCAAGGTTACCGATATACGGAACTCTAGCGAGCCTGCGATTTGCTTTCTGTAGAGCGTTAGCCCCGTGACCCACTCCTGCGCGCAGTACGGCCGAGCCTGCCCCGGCGCTCATCTGGCCGAGCACCCCGGCACCGGACCATTTCATGGTTGCGCCAAATGCGCGCACACCCAATGACTCCGCCAAAGATGTGCCCATAACAGAGAACGAATTTGCCAGTTTTATTGATGCGTAGAAAAGGCCGAGAACTATTACGGTATAAAACAGCCCCTTTATTACCAAATCGGAAGCCAAGGCATTTGGATCTGAAAGCAGTTTTACAACAGACGATGAGTCAGCATTAATACCATCCATAATTTTTGTTGATGCCCACAAAAAAAGCATCAAAAAAGGCGCAAAAAAAGCGTTTTTCAAAAGAATTGACCACCAATTACGCCAATGGTGCTCAAGCCCGGGAACCATCCATGAAGCAAAAGCAAGCGGTGATGTAATCATCAAAAAAATCAGAGCCAAAACCCTGCTTATAAGAAGAATACTTCCGTAAATAAAAATACCGATAAGTCCGGCCAGTAAACTGGAGAGTATTAAGGAGTAAACGATTACAGCAACCGTTCCGTTATCATAGCCGGCAGAGACCGCATCACTAAACGCGGAAAAACCTGATAATAAATCATCAGTATTGAAACCTGAGGCTATGCCGGCTTTTTCTATAATAAACACGGCAAGTCCTCTATCAGTTTTCATTTGCTCGTAAAATTTAATCGCCGTTATATTTGAAATATCAATTATAACCTTGGTTGCAAACAGGCTAAAGTTTATCAAAACCGCCATTACCAAGACTCTGACAACCAGCTTCTCAACACTGATGGAAGTGATGTTAAGCATCACATTGAAAGCCAAATAAACAAACATTCCTATTAAAACAATATTTGTTATATCTCTGAACAAAACCCAAGACACATTCACGCCGTTTTCAACCAAAGTTGCAAAGTTGTCGGAAAAACTCAAAATTGTAAAATCAAGCAAGGCCTCAAAAATGCGTCCGGCAAAAATCATTATCATGGCGATAACCGACATGAAAATACCGCTAATAACTCCTATTAAAGTACCGAATATGGTGTCAATTCCGGATCCCACATTAGATAAAAGCCAATCCATGATTTTATTGTACCATCAACCAATTTTTTAAAAAGAGACTTGTTCCCACACAACACAAAGTGTCTGTTTGGGAACAAGTCTAAAGTTTAGTTTGTGCGATATTTTGCCAAAGCGGATCTTAAAGTGTTTTTATCAGAACTGCACCAGGCTCCGTTTGCAGTCCAATCATCTCTGGTATTATCAGATATTTCACTTATCCTTGCGATTTGACCGTTCATCTGCTGGGTAAATATAACAACTTCGGCATCGCTGTTTACTTGTTGCAAAAGATTTTCGGCTTCAGCAATCGCCTCTTGCGATTGTTCTTCCAAAATACGCGTTTTCGCATCTTGCATAGACACAATATACTGATTGATTGTATCGATATATTGATATATTTCTTTGATTTGAGAGTAATTTGTGGCATTGGAGCTTGATTCAATTACAGCTTGACCATGATCTCTTTTCAAATCATAAACTTTTCTAAGTTGTGAGACGGTGGTTGTTGGGCTCGTGGCAATAATTGTGACATCAGGTAGGTCATAAGGTGCTTTGTAAAGAGGCCTGTCACCTATGGTTTCTTTTTGGAATATGAACTGCCCCAGAGATGTAAAACTTCCCTCTTTTACATATGGTCTTATGTTTCCGTCAGCAAGAGAAGATAAATCTTGGGGTGAACCTGTGATTTTTTTGTACTCACCTGTTGGGCTCACCTTTTCTTTTCCGGCCACAGAACCACCCGATCTAAATGAGATTTCAACGGAAGAAGTTGAAGAGCGCGCATAACCTGAGGCGGATATTCTTTCAAGAGCACTTTCGTACACTTCAACAGATCCGGTATCATATGACCTGTCAACGACTACAGCACACCCTGTGGTTGTTCCCATTGAGCTGAGACATAACTCTTCTTTAGCTTGCCTTTCTCCTTCTTCCAACAGCTTTTCAATGCATACCATCTCGAGCGCTCGCACTTCGTTTTTTTCAGTCACAATGGCTTGCAAAACTCTCTCAAGAGCATTTATCATGTCTTGTTGTGTTTTAATTGCTGAATTTAAAGAATCAATTGCGTTTTGAACAAAAGCGTCTCTTGCTCCACCGAAGGACTCTTCAATAATATTATCAAGGTAAGATCCGTAAGAATCTGATCCGAGCGCCAAACCGGAGAAGCCTCCTTGATCCGCAACCACTTGAGTTCCGATGTTTCTCATAAGAACGCCTATGATCTCATTTATCTCATCAGCATTTTCCATCTGTCGCAAACCTGTTCCTATCAGATCAGATGCATATTGCGCTATCAGATATCCCGGAGTTACAACCTTTTCAATATCAACAACTGTTCCATCATTTAATGTTATGCTCTCGGTTTGGGTTTTGGGTTTAAATCCTCTACCCCAGTCCAACTGCATCTTGTTTAAATATTCCTCTCTTTGCAGTTGAGAGCCAACATAGGATTTTGTTTTAAAATATGCATAAATGGCATTGTTTGACGGGTTTGAGACAAACTGCAACAGTCCGGAGAGTCCACCACACCCTTCCAGATCTCCGTTTCTGCAAGCTTCCATTCTTGCTTCATCAACCGTACAAGAGAAAGCCTCGTATGGTTTGTTTGCACTTATTCTGTAGTCTTTCTCCAAGCGATTTTTAAGCTTGTCTTTGAACGGGGAGCAGATATTTTGTGTTTCTTTATCGAATATTTCTCTGAACCTTTTATCTCTTTTGTCTGCAAAATACGCTTTAACATTTGTTACAAACTGAGCATCACCATTTTGGATACCTATTATCGCTTCAAGTCCGCTTTTTGTGATACGCGCTATGGCCGCCTGTTTGAATTTGTTGTTCACCATGTCCAAAACACACTCCTTATATACCAAAATGTTTGTGTTTAAAGAGACAGCATAATCCCAAACCGGAACATGGGCTGAGATTGGGGTTCTACTTCCAACTTGTCCGAATCCGGCATTGTTACACCCCATTATCCCTCTGGAGGTGAGCCCGCTCGGAGTTGTGGTTGCATACGCCACCCCGGCTAAAGCAAAGGCTAAGATTAAAGCAACTAAAAACCGCTTCATACTAATCAATGATACTATATTTTGATTTAAAATAAATTTGCAATCTTTTTGACAATAATTCTATTTGCTTTTCGAAAAACAAGAATTTTCTAAGCACCGCCTGCATCAAAATCGGGTCTTTTTCCGGATCGTCAAGTTCATACATTGCTTGCGAGAGTCCATAGAAAGCGTTTGCAAGTTTAATGTGAGTATCCAAAATGTCTTCCGGGATTGGGATGGCAAGCATTTTCTCGGAGGCTTCTTGATAAATTTTCGCTTCTTTTTTTAAGGTATCCAGCGCATTTTTGTCTCCTTCTATAAAACGCGCATAAGTTGCAAGCTCATATTCTTTTATATTTTGAGTTTCAATCAGGGCTTTTTTAAGAGATGCTCTGTATACCATTGCGGAGCGCACCGAAGGGTTTATTATATTTTTAAAATCATCTTTTGTGTATTTGTCTTTGGGAATATCTATTTTGGAAGTTATGGTCTCATCCCCTATTTTGGTTACCACGTTTTTAAACAATTCTTTGTCAAAAGCTCCGTTTCTTTTTGAATAAACATAGGCGGAGAATATTTTGTGGGCTATGGTGTCGGTTACATTGTCTGTAGTTGCAGAAACCTCTTTGGTGGAAGTCGCTTCAGACACTTCTTGCATTTTTTGATATTCGGTGTAGTCGTCAATTCCATCTTTGTCGGTATCCGGGTGATGAGGGTCAAACCCGAAAAGTACCTCTTCCCAATCTTTTAGACCGTCACCGTCGCTATCTTTTGACAGTTCAACCGATTTTTCATAATCGTCTGATATGTTTGGA
>JALWJR010000057.1:2817-3157 GCA_026996985.1 Candidatus Kaiserbacteria bacterium | reverse complement strand
GTCCCTGTGTGGTCGCAAAATCAAACCAGAGAAAGCGCCATTCCAACTCTCTAAAAAACAAAGGAGAGAGAGAACCGAGCAAAAACGAAAATTTGCACAAGAGGTTGGGTGTGGCCTGGAGCAAATCCAAGAGTACTGGGAGATTTGCCCCGCATCCGGGCGACCAACACTTATAATTCATTTTCAGGCTCAAAACGGTAAACGCTCAACTTTTTACGTTGATCTCAACTCATGCAGACCCAACGGTCACAAAAAAAATTACCAACAACTCGGGGTGCTGACTTGAACACAAGCCGCGCGCAAGCGCGGCTTTTCTCTTGCTTTTTTGTAAAAATATAGC
>JALWJR010000057.1:0-2807 GCA_026996985.1 Candidatus Kaiserbacteria bacterium | reverse complement strand
AAATATAGCAACATAATTGAAAATGAAGCAAGTGCACAAAAAAATCGGTTATTTGATTTCCGAGCTTCGCAAACGCAAAGGAATTTCAAAAAAAGAATTCGCCTCTTTGCTCGGCTCATCAATCTCGGAGATAACCAAGATTGAAAACGGTGAATCAAACCTTACGACCGCGCAATTAACGAGAATAAGCGAGGTGCTAAACCATAACATATTAAGTGTAAACGAAGGTGTTGATTTTCAAATAGAAGGAGGGCATAAATTAAAAGGCTCAATAGCGGTTAACCCTTCCAAAAACGGCGCCATGCATCTGCTCGCCGCCTCTTTAATAAACAAAGGAGAAACAACTCTGCACAACATGCCTCGCATTCAAGAAATTTTCAGAATGATGGAGGTGTATGAGAGTATAGGTATTGATATAAAATGGACGGACAGAAACACGATAAAAATTAAACCTCCAAAAAAATTTAAACTCTCCAACATAAATAAAAACTCGGCCTCAAAAATGCGCAGTGTAATAATGACAATAGGGGCTCTGTCTCACTTTAAAAACAAATTTTTTATTCCTCATGCCGGCGGATGCAACATGGGTGAGAGAACAATAGCGGCACACAAACACGCTCTCTCCGCTTTTGGTGTTAAAATAGAGACAAAGACCGACAACTACCTTGTAACTGTTCGTAAACATAAACCCGCAGAAATAATAATGTATGAAGCAAGTGACACCGCAACCACAAACGCGCTTATAACAGCGGCTTTAATTCCCGGAAAAACGGTTATAAAATACGCTCCGCCAAACTACGAAGTGCAAGACGTTTGTTTCTTTCTTGAGAATTTGGGTGTAAAAATAGAAGGAGTTGGCACAACAACTCTCACCGTCTACGGAAAAGATGAAATAAACACAAATGTTGAACACTACAACAGCGAAGACCCGATAGAAGCGATGCTTTTTATTTCAGCTACAGCTACAACCGGCTCCAAACTCACAATAAAAAGAGCTCCCATAGAATTTCTGGAGGTGGAATTGTTAAAACTGAAATATATGAACCTGAAATACTCACTCTCAACACCTTACTTTTCAAAAAATAAAAGAACAAAACTTGTTGATATAACGGTTTACCCTTCAAAACTTATCGCAAGTCCCGCCAAAATACACCCTCTTCCGTACCCCGGATTAAACATTGACAACCTACCGTTTTTTGTACCGATTGCAACACAAGCTTTGGGAACCACTTTAATCCACGATTGGACATGGGAAAACAGGGCCATATATTTCACGGAACTCAACAGACTTGGAGCAAACATAAATCTTGCAGACCCTCACAGAGTATTTATTACCGGCCCCACTCCCCTTAAGGCATCTCAAGTTGTCTGCCCGCCCGCTCTGCGTCCTTCGGTCATTATTCTTATCGCAATGCTTGCCGCAAAAGGTACGTCAATTTTGCGCAATGTCTATCCGATAGAGAGAGGATACGAAAATCTTCCCGAGAGACTCTCTTCAGTCGGCGCAAAAATAAAGGTTTTAAACGATCTGTAATTTTTGCGTTACTTTTGCATTTGTCTTAAAATAAGCGAATGTATATCGTTGAGGTTATACCCGTTGCCAAAGGAATAAACAAAGACACTCTATCTTACTTTTCATTAAAACCGGTCAAAGAGGGCTCGTTTATAGAAGTTAGAATTAGAAACAAAAAAGTTCCCGCTTTGGTTCTTGAAAACAAGTTAGCAATTGATCTTAAAGCTGAGATAAAATCACTCCCCTTTGAGACAAAATCACTAGAAGAGCAAAAAGAGAAACTCTTAATTCAACCTTCATTTTTAGAAGTGTTAAAAAAACTTTCCAATTGGTATGCATCTCCGCTCTCTGAAGTGGCATCGTTGTTTTTGCCATCATTTGTTTTAAAAAACGAAATTGAAATTGAGAAACTTGAGAGCCAATCCGGAAACTTCATTTCCCTGGCGCTACAGCAACAATACAAAGAAAGAATAAACGCTTACAAAACTCTAATAAGAGAGACTTTTGCCAAAAAAGAATCCGTCATGATACTTGCGCCACACTCCGGCTACGCTCAAATTTTAGCGGAACAAGTTTCAAAAGGGATACAAAATCATGTTTTCATTCTTCACTCGGAATTGAGTGAAAAAAAACAAGTCGAAACCTGGAGTAGCGCCTTAAAGCACAACTCACCTATAGTTGCGATTGTAACCAGAGGTTACATTTCTCTCGCCAGAGACGATTTTGGCGCATTTATAATAGAGCACGCATCAAATGACAGTTCATACATTCCGCCGAGTAGACCATTTGTTGATGCCCGCTCTGCCGTGCGTTTTCTGGCAAAGCAAAATCAAGCAGTTCTTCTTGAGGCGGATTTGGTACTCCCCCTTTCTGTTCAAAACAGTATAAACAACCAAGAAACGGAAAAAATGGAACATTCATTAAACACGTTTCGCACCGGAGCAAAGATTGCCATTTGCGATTTGAGCGCGCAGGCAAAAACGGCGCGCAAACAAAAAGAAGAATATCAATTTTTTTCAAAAGAAGTAAAAAATCTTTTAAGTAAAAAATCAAAAACTTCAAAAATCGCCATTTTGGTGGCCAGAGGCGGTCTTTTCCCCCAAACCGTATGCTTTGATTGCGGAAATTTGATGCGTTGTCCGCATTGTAGCGCTCCGATGGTATTACATGGCAAAAGTTCAACTCGCATGTTTTTGTGTCATAGGTGCGGGCTGCAAAAAGACGCAAAAACTCTCTGCTCCTACTGTGGAAGCTGGCACTTGCAGAGTTTTGGAGTTGGTATTCAAAAGGAGCA
>JALWJR010000056.1 GCA_026996985.1 Candidatus Kaiserbacteria bacterium | reverse complement strand
CTCTATGACAGAAGCGATGCCGAACAGTTAAAAAAGAAATTACAGCAACAATGCGCGAATTGCCAAGTTAAAACTTGGCAGGAAAATATTGCCTTTGGGGCAAGTATCAGCAAGTCTTTTGAAATGATAGGAACGATTTTACGTGTTATAGGTGCTCTTTTGGCGGGAATGGTTGTTTTTGTTGTCATTTTTGTTGATATGATAAACAATAAAAGGCAACTGGGAATTCTTAAAGCTATAGGAGTTGAGAATAAAATTGTTCTATCTGCGTATTTGTTGCGAGGAATGTTTTATGTATTTTCGGGAGTTGTTTTCGGGTCATTTTTAATGTGGTTTGTAGTTATTAAACTGTTGAAAATACATCCGATCCCTATGCCGATGGCGGATGTTGTTCCCGTACTGACAAATTACGCATTTGTAAGCGCCATAGCATTTTTTGTTTTATTCGGTTTTATTGGTGCATTTATTCCTGCACGACAGATTTTAAAAAGACATGTTCTTGATTTACTGTATAAATAAAAGTTATGAAAATACTGGAAGCGAAAAATATTCACAAAATCTACAACCCGGACTCGCCGGAACCTGTGCATGCCCTAAAGGGAGTATCATTTGCTTTGGAGAAGGGTGAATTTGTCGCTCTCGTAGGAAGATCCGGCTCAGGAAAATCAACCTTGCTTTATCAGTTGGCCCTGCTTGACACACCTAATGAAGGGGTTGTATTTATAGATGGAGTAAATGTAAGCAAACTCTCAGATGTGGAAAAAACAAATTTTCGCCTTGGAAACATAGGGTATGTTTTTCAGGATTATGCGCTTTTGCCGGAGCTTACTTTATTTGAGAATGTTGCACTTCCTCTTGTGGTATCGGGCATGTCGCTTGCAGAGGTAAAAAAGAAAGTTGAAAATACTCTAGAAAAGTTGGGGCTTGCGGGGCTGGGAGAACATCTTCCCAGTGAACTTTCGGGAGGACAGAAACAAAGAGGGTCCATTGCGCGAGCCATAGCTTCCGAGCCCAAATTGTTGTTTGCCGATGAGCCGACGGCAAACTTGGACTCTATCTCGAGTAAGCAGGTACTTGAAGCTTTTAAAGATTTAAACAAAAAATACGGGCAAACAATTTTGATGGTGACACACGAGCCGGAAGATGAGCAATATGTCGACAGGGTTGTAGAGTTAAAAGACGGGGTTCTGAAAAATCAATAGTTTTTTATGTTACAATAGACAAGATGGATACCGTTTTTCAAATTGTAATTTTAATATTGTCGGTTGTCTTACATGAAGTTGCCCACGGTGTAGCGGCATACAGCCTTGGAGACCCAACTGCAAAACTGCAAGGACGTCTTACTTTAAACCCGATAAAACATATTGACCCGTTCGGCTCTGTTCTGTTGCCCGGTTTTTTGATTTTAAGCGGGTCCTCTATTTTGTTTGGCTGGGCAAAGCCTGTCCCTTACAATCCTTATAACTTTCAAAAAGGTGGTAGGTTCGCCGAAAGTATAGTTGCCTTCGCAGGGCCTCTGACAAATATACTGTTGGCATTGTTTTTTGCCGTAGTGTACAAACTTGGGGTTTTCGGTGCCCTCTCTTCTGTTGCCTACTATGCCGTTTTTATAAATGTTTTGCTTGCTGTTTTTAATCTAATCCCCGTACCACCACTTGACGGTTCAAAGGTTGTTGATGCGTTTTTGCCCGGGGCGCTTTTTATAAAATGGAGAAGAGTGCGACAAGCTCTTGAGCTTTCAGCTCCTTGGATGATTTTTGCTTTAATTGCGGTTTTGTTTTTATTTTCAAATACGATTTTTCAGGTTGTCTCTGCTATTGTGCACGCTCTAGTTGGGTAGGTTATACAGATTGCCAAATTTGTAATTTTTAATTTGTGCTACAATTTGCAATATGAGCAAACCCAAGCCTAAAACTTTTAAATCTTTTGACAAATTGGCGCAAGCGTTGCAAGAGAGGGAGAGAGCGCAAGAGCCCCAGACAGCACCGGAGACTAACAAAAAGGGTGAACTGAACAAAGAATCGCAAGAATTTGTTGATGAAATATTGAGAGGAGTTGAAGAGGTAAAACAACAAGAGATAAACGAATATTCCCGACTTTTAGATAATGGGCTTAAAAACCGGCAGGCCAAACAGGCAGGGAAACAAAACAGAAAATCGCACCCTGTTTCTCCTCAGTTTAATCAATTTGAAACATTTCCTCGCCATACAAACATGCTTCAAGACTGGCATGATAGCGCTTTTGAAGAAGTAAAACAAAATGCTTCCGAGCAGGAGCCGACAACTTTAGAGTTAAAGGGAGATTTGGATAATCAAAATATTGGCGGACCGCCGAGGAATCCTTTTGTGCGTTTTGACAATACCAAACAGTTTCCAAATCCCAAATCCGGAGTTTTCCCGGAGCATATAGCGCAAAAAAATATAAAACGAGCCTTTGGAGAGCAGACGGACAACGACCCCAAAACAATGAGTATGAAAGAGGCTGAGAAAGCTTTAAACAAAAAAGAAGCTAAAGATGCAATTTTACATCTACTGGATAAAGCAAGTTCAAGAGAAAACACGAGGAAAGGCAAAGCCGAAGCAAAGCAAGTTATACAAGCTCTAAAAGCGTATGTGCAAAACGGAGGCAAAATAACACCAGCCATAGCAAATTTGGCGGCAACCCTTGAGGCAGGTGATGACAAATGGAGACAATATTGGACCGTTAATTTACAAAAGAGAATTAATGAAGCTGTTGCGCAGAAACCTGTGGATAAACCACCGTCAAAAGAAGTAAGTGATGATAAAATGGATTTAATGAAAATTGAGAGACCAAAGCTTGAAGGTGCAGACAACTCCACCAAAGAAAACCTTGAACCTCAAAACACCAAAACCGCTGATAAAATGGGAGATTCAGCCCAAGGTGGCGTAACAGAAAATCTTCCCACACCTGATATTTCACAGCTACAAAACGACAAAACTTACGAAAAATACGGTGTAGGCCCTTTGGTTGCGCTCTCAAGTAAGGATAAGATAAAACAAGAACTCCAATCTTTAAAAGAACAGCTAGACACCGGAACCATTACCCGGCAACAATATGAAAACAGAGTAAACAGAGCCGGAGTTTTACACGGCGCTGCCCGCACTTCTGTTGCAGAAGCGCAAAAAGCTGAGATGGCGCGCAAATTGCAAGAACTTAAAAATTCGCAAGAGAGTGCAGGTGAGCAAAACGAGCAAATAGCTGATTTACAAAAAAGAATTGAAGCCCTTGAAGAGAAGATTGATAAGCTAACGAAAGCGCTTGAAGATACAAAACAGAGCGAGCAAGATCCATATGCAGATTGGAAAAAACAATCTGAAAGAGCTTATGATAATGTAAATGACATAAAAGCAGAGCCTGAGAAATACACGAAAGCATGGGAGTCTCTAAAGCAGAAAGATAACAAAGATAAACAGGGAGGCGAAGATCAAAATGAAACGAAAGAGCAAACAGAATCCGAAGAAAAACCTGAACTTCCCAAAACCTATGAAGAAGCTCTGGAGCTTATGAAAAACAGAGCGGCAACCAAAGCCACTGAGAAACTCGGTGTAAAGGTTGAGGATGCGGGAAAAGTTCGCAGTTGGCTTGAGAGTATGCCCAGATGGAAAAGAGCATTGCTCTACGGAGCGATAGGGGCAGCTGCTGCTGCAGGCGCTATGGCAGGTGGATTTTTGGGTGCTCCGCTTGTTGCGGCGCTTGGGTACCCGGCAGGGGCAAGTTATCTTGGTTTAGCCGGTTTGCTTGGTATGAAATTCCTTGGTGGTTTGGGAGGGCATAAACTAGCGCGTTGGGCAGCAGGCAAAACTGAGTATTCAATGGATAGAGCAAAGGCTGCCGCAGGATATGAGAAAGCGGTTAGAGATTATGAGAAAGTCCTGAAACAGATGAGAAAAAAGACAGAAGAAATTGAAAAACTGAATCAGCAGATGGGAGGAGGTGCCGTCTCTGCTCGAACCGAAATTCCGACTATGACGGAAGAGAGGTTAAATGAGATGATAACCAAAGGTATGAAAAGAGCTGAGTATATGCCGGCGGTTGCATCTATATTGACTTCAACTGCAGTAGGCCTGTTTTGGCACTGGTCTGACTGGTTTGGCTCTCGCGGAGCGCCACAGACTCCAGCTCAGACTCCTGCTCAGAGTGGACCTGTAACCGGTGGGTCAACACACACCATACTTGACCCACCACAAGGACCACCAACCGCGCAACCGGCAGGTGGCCCCGGGCATGGTCCGACTCCACCATCTGGCGGGCCGAAGCATTTGCCTGATAGATTCTTTGATTCCACCGCTTCTCCGTGGTCGGAAAGAGTTCCTCTGGGGCAGGAGGGTGTGGCGGGCTCGCCTTTGTCGGTTGATGCCATAGCCGGACATATAGATACACTCTCGCATGCTCCGACCTTCACAGAAGGAGTGCAAGATGTGCTAACTAAAGTGGCTAAAAACTTACACTGGCCACTTAACAACCCTGCGGCAGCTCATGATTTGAATTTGCTGGCCGAGAAAATAGCCCAATCACTTGATGTGAAAGGGTTCCCGGGAGCGCAGGAAGTGCTTCAATCTGTGGGAACACCGGATGTTGACAATTGGATGGCCGGCAAAACATATAACTTAAGGGGAATATTTACAAATGGAGATTTTATAAATCGTTTGATTGAAACAATAAAATCGGATGGCAGGTTTAACAATCCGAAAGCGGTTGTAACAATGATCAATGAAATAGTTAAAAGAGCTTGATTATAAGTTAAATTAAAATTATGAACCCACAAGAGCTAAAGGATCAAATAATAAAAGAGTTGCAGATAGAGCACCTTACACCGGAACAACAACAGAGAATAATCTCGGAGCTCTCTGAGATTATTTTGCAAAGAATCACATCTCTTGCTTTGGCAAAAGTTCCGGAGAGTGAAATGGCGCAGTTGGACTCTTTGCTTGAACAAGGAAATCAAGATACGGTTAGCGAAAGGCTAAAGCAGCTTGTCCCGGATATTGAACAGATAGCGCAAACCGTCACACAAGAAGCGATAGAAGAATTTAGAGCCCTGACAGCTTCACAAGGACAAGAACAAGAAGGAGGGCAAAATCAAGTCCAGTTTGAACAAACTCAACAGCAAATGCCACACACTCCTCAAATGCCAACTCCGCCTCAAACTGCTCCCGGCCAAACACCGGATTTAATCGGAGAAATAGACGACCCGGCAAAGGCTGCCGAGTTTGCGGCGCAGTTGCCACCTCAACCTGCCACTGGTTCTGACGATTTTGTTGTAGGTGAAGATGGTACCGCTTACCCGGCAGATAAACCTCTTTTGGGTGGGGATGAACCGCAACAGCCGGCTTACTAGTTGGCTTGTTAAACGCCGGCAAAACAAATTTGCATTTTTTGGCGGTTCATAGTATAGTTTGCGCACCGCTTACGCGGTATTTAATTTGAATATGGCAACAATAAATCAATTAGTAAGAAAAGGAAGAAAAAAACGCGTCAAGCGTAGCAAGACAATTGCGCTTGGTCGCGGTTTTAACAGTTTGAAAAATAAACCGGTTTTTTACCCGTCTCCGTTTAAACGCGGTGTTTGTACCAAGGTTACAACCAAAACTCCGCGTAAACCTAACTCGGCTATTCGTAAAATTGCTCGTGTTCGTCTTACAAACGGAATGGAGATAACCGCTTACATTCCGGGAGAAGGGCACAATTTGCAAGAACACTCGGTTGTACTTGTTCGCGGTGGTCGTGTGAAAGACGTTGGTATTCGTTACACGATTGTTCGCGGAGCGCTTGATACCGAGGGTGTTCAAAACAGAAAACAAGGTCGTTCAAAGTATGGCGCCAAAAAGCCAAAGGGTAACGAGTAGTAATAAAAAAGTATGAGAAGACCAATTAAGAAAAAACACAAACTGCAACCGGATCCGGTTTACAATTCAGTAAAAGTTACAAAGCTTATAAACTATGTAATGCGTGACGGTAAAAAAGAGACCGCGCGCAAGATAGTTTACATGGCTTTTGATGATATAAAGAAGAATCCTCCAACAATTCAAACCAAAAAAGCCGGTTCAAAAGAAGTACAAGAAGTTACAATTTCAGACCCGATGGAAGTTTTTGAGACGGCAATTAAAAATGTCGCTCCCACAATGGAAGTTCGCTCTCGCAGGGTTGGAGGGGCAAACTATCAGGTCCCGGTTCCTGTGCGTCCGGAGAGACAGCTTACTTTGGCCTTGCGTTGGATAGTTCAATTTGCAAAATCAAAAACCGGTGCTCCCATGTATAAAAAACTTGCAGATGAGATAAGAAGCGCCGCAAAAGAAGAAGGGGAAGCGGTAACAAAAAGAATTAATACCCACAAAATGGCCGAAGCAAACAAAGCGTTCGCTCATTTTGCATGGTAATTACAAATTTATATTAATTTATTATAAGTTTAAGTTTTTGTATGGCACGTAAATATCCATTGGAGAAATTGCGCAACTTTGGTATCGTAGCTCACGTTGACGCAGGAAAAACAACAACTTCCGAGAGAATTTTGTATTATACGGGAGAGAGTCACAAAATAGGTGAGGTTCACGAAGGTGATACGGTTACAGACTGGATGGAACAAGAGCGCGAAAGAGGTATTACGATCACGGCGGCCGCAATTTCTTGTACCTGGATTCCGACTTACTCGGGTGAGGATACAAGCAACAGATACAACTTTAACATAATTGACACTCCCGGGCACATTGATTTTACCGCTGAGGTTAAGCGTTCCATGCGTGTTTTGGACGGTGCCATTGTTGTTTTTGATGGTGTTGCCGGTGTGGAGCCTCAATCTGAGACAAACTGGAGATATGCCGAGGAAGCGCATGTGCCGAGAATTTGTTTTATAAACAAACTTGACAGAACGGGAGCTTCTTTTGAGCGTTCATACAAAAGTATTGTTGAGAGACTCTCACCAAAAGCTGTAAGAGCTCAAATTCCAATCGGAGAGGAAGATCAGCATGTTGGTGTAATAGATCTTCTGACAAGAGAGGCTATTTACTTTGAAGGAGAAATGGGAGAAAAATTGGTTCGCAAGGAAGTTCCAGAGGAGTATAAAAACGATGTGGAGAAATACAGAGCAGAGTTGGTAGAAAGAATAGTGGAGACAGACGAAGATGCAATGAACGCTTATCTGGAAGGGGAGGAGCCATCTGTTGAAGAGCTTAAAAAACTGATCAGGAAAGCGACAATAGCAAATGAGATTTTCTTGGTATACACAGGGTCGGCTCTTAAAAACAAAGGAGTTCAACTTCTTTTGGATGCGGTGGTTGATTATTTCCCAAGCCCGTTGGATCTTCCGCCAACTGTGGGAGTAAATCCGAAAACCGGGGAAGAGGAAGAAAGAAAACCGTCAGATGACGAACCTCTTGCGGCTCTCGCCTTTAAATTGCAAAGCGACCCGTTTGTGGGACAGCTTACATTTTTCCGTGTTTACTCGGGAGTTTTGAAATCCGGAAGCTATGTTTTAAATGCAAATACCGGCAAGAAAGAACGCATAGGACGTATTGTGCGTTTGCAAGCTGACAAAAGAGAAGAAGTTGATGAGGTTTACACCGGTGAGATTGCGGCTGCGGTGGGTCTGAAAGAGACAAAAACAAGCCACACTCTCTGTGATGAGAACCACCCCATAGTGCTGGAGGAGATGACATTTCCGGAGCCTGTTGTCTCAGCTAGAATTGAGCCGAAAACAAAAGCGGACCAAGAGAAAATGGGAATTGCTCTTTCAAAACTTATGGATGAAGACCCAACGTTTAAGGTAACCTCGGATCCTGAAACTTTGGAGACCATAATCTCCGGTATGGGTGAGCTTCATCTGGATATTTTGGTTGATCGTCTAAAAAGAGAATTTAAAGTTGACGCTGAGCTGGGCAAACCGCAAGTTGCATATCGCGAAACAATTCAAACGGAAGCCGAAGGTGAAGAGAAATATGTAAAGCAAACCGGTGGTCGTGGGCAGTACGGTCATGTTAAATTAAGAATTAAACCGCTTGACCCCAACGCGGAGCTTGATGAGAAAACCGCAAAGAATGTTGAAAGGGAAGAGCACTTTGAGTTTATCAACAACATTAAAGGAGGAGTTATTCCTTCTGAGTTTATTCCTGCAGTTAAAAAGGGTATAAAAGAAGCGATGGAGCGAGGTATTGTTGCGGGTTATCCCATGGTTGATGTATCGGTTGAACTCTACGACGGTTCATACCACGAGGTTGACTCTTCCGAGGTAGCTTTCAAAATTGCCGGATCAAAAGCATTCCAAGATGCGGCCAAAAAAGCTCAGCCGGTACTTCTTGAGCCTATTATGAAAGTTGAGATAGTAACCCCGGAGCAGTTCATGGGTGATGTGACAGGCGCGATAAACTCTATGCGCGGGCAAGTTGAATCATTGGGGGAGCGCGGAATGATGAAGGTTATAGAAGCCAAAGTTCCTCTGGCGGAGTTGTTTGGATTTACAACAAACTTACGTTCAATGACCGAAGGGCGCGCAAGCGCTTCCATGGAGTTTAGCCATTACGCGGTTGTGCCCAAGAATGTTGCAGATGAAATTATCTCCAAAAGACAAGGGTAAAATCTTTTAAAGACAAACAAAAAACCCGCGAAAGCGGGTTTTTTACTTACTAGTGTATGTTGACTTATGAATAGTTTTTGTTACTATAGGCTCACGCGTTTTTGCGTGTGCGGTCTCTTGCGTGAAAGAATGCTCTCGTGCTTTCAGGCAAGCGACAGCTCTTTTATAAGTTTATTAAATAATTTAAGTATTATGGCAGAATTTGATCGCTCAAAGCCGCACTTGAATGTTGGTACCATCGGTCACGTTGACCACGGTAAAACAACACTTACCGCGGCGATATTGCACTCTCTGCACCTGGCAGGGCAAAACGTTAAAATGCGAGGTGTAGACGAAATTGACAACGCTCCGGAAGAAAAGGAGCGCGGTATTACAATTGCGCTTTCTCACAATGAGTACGAAACCGAGAATCGCCACTACGCTCACATTGACGCTCCCGGTCACGCCGACTATATCAAAAACATGATCACCGGTGCGGCGCAAATGGACGGAGCAATCTTGGTTGTGGCGGCAACAGACGGTTTGATGCCTCAAACTCGTGAGCACATCTTGCTTGCAAAGCAGGTTGGTGTGCCGAAAATGATTGTTTTCATCAACAAAACCGACATGCCGGATGTTGATGACGAGATGGTTGAGTTGGTTGAAGAAGAAATTCGTGAGACTTTGACACAATACGGATTTGATGGAGAGAACACTCCGTTTATAAGAGGATCAGCTCTGAAAGCTCTTGAAGCAACCGATGTAAATGATCCGTGGGTTCAAAAAATTCTTGAGCTTACAAAAACAATGGATGAGTACTTTGACGTTCCGGAGCGCGAAGTAGACAAGCCGTTTCTTATGCCGATTGAGGATATTTTCTCAATTGAGGGACGCGGTACCGTTGTAACCGGTCGTATTGAACGCGGTAAAATTAAAGTTGGTGACGAGGTTGAGATTGTAGGTATAAAAGAGACAGCCAAGACAACAGTTACCGGAATTGAGATGTTTAACAAATCTCTTGACGAAGGTTTGGCTGGAGACAACGCCGGAATACTTCTTCGTGGTATAAAGAAAGAAGAGGTTCACCGTGGACAAGTTTTGGCGGAACCGGGATCAATTACTCCGCACACCGAATTTGAAGCTGAGGTTTATGTTTTGACAAAAGAGGAAGGGGGACGTCACACACCTTTCTTCTCCGGGTACAAACCTCAATTCTACATCAGAACCACAGATGTTACAGGTGAGGTTACCTTGCCGGACGGAGTGGAAATGGTTATGCCCGGTGACACCGTTACCTTCAAGGTAAAACTTGTAGGTCCAATTGCTCTTGAAGAGCAAATGCGCTTCGCTATTCGTGAAGGTGGACGCACGGTTGGTGCCGGTGTGGTAACAAAGATCATAAAGTAAGCAAATTAACATGTCTGAAAAAGCAACAAAAAAGCAAGCTGCATCAGTTGACAAATTAAGAATTCGCGTTCGCGCTTATGAAAGCAGACTTCTTGATTTGTCGGTAAAACAAATTATTGATACCGCCGCACGGTATGGAGCAGTTGTTCGCGGACCGGTGCCTTTACCTACGGAAATTAAACGTTATACGGTGAATCGCTCAACGTTCGTTCACAAGGACGCGCGAGAGCAGTTTGAAATGAGGGTTCACAAAAGATTGATAGATATACTTGAACCTTCCGCAAAAATAGTAGAGGCTTTGACGAACATTAATTTACCGTCCGGAGTATCAATAGATGTAAAAATGATCTAGCTTGTTTTGTTGCTTAATACAAAAACGCCCCATACGGGGCGTTTTTGTATTGGCAAAGTTATCAACAACCTTTTCAAATTATTTTTAAAATATTGTTATAATATTGGCATGAACAAAAGTACACTTTTTAAATTTGCAGTTAACAACTTTTATTTATCAGTAATTTTGTTTTTTGTACCTTTTATATCTTCCGCTGTTGTTTTAAATCAGCTCTCTCAAATGTATATAAAAGCTGAGTTGGATAACAACGAAGTAAATGTTGAAGTTCGACAGCTTAAAGATCAACAAGCGGATGATATGTTTTTGAGTTTGCGTTTTAAATCGCAAAATGGGGATATTTTGTCGGAAACTGAAAAGCAAAAGTTAAATTTTGACAATTTGTACAAAAAGGCTTCCATTTTAATACCACTGAAGCAAATTCCAAATGTTGGAGAAGAGGTTGATATTTTTGCCGTTGTTACAAACTCGGCCGGATTACAGGTGGCAAGTTCATATGTAGACAGTATAAAACCGCAGACAAAACCCAAGCACTTCTCAGAAATAAAATCGTGTGATGTTGCAAACCGAGATAACGGTTTTTTGATCAGTTGCAATTTGGATGATATTTACGACGGTGATAAGATAGTTGCAATTTTCGAGTCGTTAAATGGAGAGTCTTATGTTTTCATGGAAGACCTTAAAAAAGGTCAGCAAAAGGTTGAACTTGAGGCTGACATGGAAAAACCGGGCAAGTATAAGGTTGTAATCGTATTACATGACAAAAACAATAACAGATACCCCGCGATGAAAATAAAAAATGTCACTTTAAATTCGGGAGACTGGGTTGTACTGTCTTACTTCTCAGGTGTTTCGTTTAAAGATGGACAATATAAAGCCAGTGTTTTGTTTGATGGATCAAGCGATTCTTCAAAGGAGAGAGGGTTTTATTGGTGGGTATTGGACGAAACAGACAACATCTGTGCTCAAGATCACATAGATTTAAGTAGCCTACCTTTAAGGAAAGATATTATAGGGTCATATGCTGAATGTATAAATCCCAGGTTTGTAGCCGTACTTTATGATGGAGTTGAAAACGGTACCCCAGCTATTGTAAAAACAATAGGAAATGCGGATTTTGAAACACTGCTAAAGCAAAGCAGAAAATACTCTGCCTTAAAGAATTTAGCAGAAAAAACAACGAATTTGGCCATTTTGTTTATTTTCTTTAGTATAATAATTATTGTGTACTCTCTGTGGCATCTTCTTACAAAGAAAAAACTCCCATTGCATGTTTTGATATTTGCCGTAGCTTTTTACACATCGGTAGTTTATGCGGGAGTTGTAAACACTTTTGAAACTGCTGATAATCCCAATATTGTGTTGACATATGAATTTAGTCGCGATTCTTATAAACCGGGTTCGAAAGTATTATTAACTTTCGGCATGGATGACAAAAGAGTGTACAAGACTCAAAGATCTGCGCTTTTTGTAAAAACCGACTCCGATTCAGATTACAGGCAAGTGTTAGATGATACCAAAATGAACTCTGATGATAATCTGGATTATGTAATCGATTTGGGCAATGCTCCACAGCAAGAAGGAACATACTCGGTTTCATTTAAATGGCCGGGAATGTGTGGAAGTGCGTTTGATTATTCTATTTTTGGTAAATCCAAATTTGGGGTTGATGATTGTATAATTAATTTAACATACAATGTTAAAGAAGGTGGTGATGTAGGTGACCCATCAACCCCTACAGTTAATGTAGATGGCGCATGTAAACCCGGAGGCTCTACAGACATAGAGGTTAAATCAAATTACATATTGGACAATGGCAGTCAAGGTGCGGTTGCAATAGATGTTGAAATAATTGAGTATGACGAGAATAAAAACGTGATATCCAGAAACTCTGTTCGTATTCCCCAGACCGGTTTCTCTGTAGCCGGTGTATGGCATACCATCAAAAAAACCTGGAAACAAACCACTGCGTCATACTTAATAAAAGCTCAGGCAACAGCTGATAATGGGACAAGGTCAAATGAGCGTTTGAGAAGCGATGATTGTGTAAGTGACATCTTATTAACTTGTGGAGACGGTATAGTCCAAAGCGGAGAAGAATGTGATGATGGCAACACGGTCTCCGGAGATGGTTGCAGTTCAATATGTAAGCTTGAGAAGAGAACACCACCAAGTTGTGGAAATAATGTGTGGGAGCCGGATCAGGGTGAAGAATGTGACGGAACAGACACTCCGGCAGGGCAGCAGTGTACACCAAACTGTAGACTCTTGAGTTCATGTACTGATAATATGCAGATACAACTTTCTAAGAATTTTGTTCGCAAAGGTGGGAGCGTAAATATAACATGGATCCCTCCACAAGAAGTGGACTTCTGTACCCTAGCAGTGAATGGAGAGGTGCAAATGAGAAACGCTCATAGAGTCACGTATTACACCGATACTGATATAAAAGGTGAGACAACCTACACACTAACTTGTGAGTCGGTTTGTGCCGGCGGTCCTGTTGCAACAAGTACAACCGTTAAATTGGCTCCCGGTTGGCAAGAGAGGTAGAAAACAGGTTTAAAATTAATAAGCTACTCCGCAGCAAGCCACGTGGTATTCACGGACAGTTCAATAAACAACCGCCCAAATAACATCGGCGGTTGTTTATTAATGATTTTTAATTTTATTAATTATCGGGTAGTATTATGCTCAGCGAATGACAGTTTTACACATATACAGTATTTTCCAATACCAAAATAGCAGTGAAATCATAGCACAGTCGCGGTTAATTTCTAAATGATTTGAATAATGTTGCTCGAGCTTTTTGCAACTTCTCTGCAGCTTCAAGAT
>JALWJR010000055.1 GCA_026996985.1 Candidatus Kaiserbacteria bacterium | reverse complement strand
TGTCAACGTAGAGTCCTTCCATTTGTCTAAACTGCGCCTCATGAGTGGCGTCTGTCGCCTCGTTTCTGTATGTCCTGCCGACACTTATTATCTTTGCCGGAGCTTTGTGCTTCTGCAGATAATGAGCTTGAACGTTTGAAGTGTGAGTTCTCAGTACCCTTCCGTCTTCGGTGTAAAAAGTGTCTTGCATATCACGCGCCGGGTGATCTTTGGGAACGTTTAGTCTGTCAAAATTGTACTCAACAGACTCAACTTCGGGTCCATCGGCCATGGAAAAACCCAAATCGGTTAAAATGTTTACCATCTCCCTTTCAGTTGAAATTATCGGGTGAATATATTTTTTCATGTGGTTGAGTATAGCAAAAAATACCAAATTTTAAACCAAAATAAAAATTATTATTTCAACCTCTTCGGCTGTCCGTCTTTAACGGTAAAAACGACTTCGGCTTTGTCTGCCTTAAAATAATATTTTCCGTTCTCATATTTTACAAAATCAACTTCCTTAACCCCTTCTTTTTCCAGTTGTTCAAATATCTTAAGCACAATCTCTTGGTTGGCGTCATCTTTAAGCGCGTTATGAATTTTGGACCACCTCTCTATAATTGATGAGAGTTTTTCATATTCAACATATCCTTGATATACATCTGAGCCGACAACCAATGTGGGAAATTTTTCTATTTTGAACAATTTTAAAAGTGTGCGAACGGTTGGGTCCGGCAGTGTCTCATCAATCCAGTAAACCCTTACATATCTGTACCTGTCTTTAATCTCATCCAACACTATTGATTGTTCTTTGCATTCTTTGCAAGAGTTGGTGTAAAAATAAAGTACCGTTGCTATGTTGTATTTGCATTTTTTGGCTAACTCTTGCACAAGCAAGTAATCTTTCACTTGCAAAAGAACATACTTGCGTCTCAAAATTTCCAGATTTTCATCATCCTCACTTAATTCTGATTCCAAAAGTTTGATTCTTTTTGCCATTCTGTTTAACTCATCCGTTATACCCAGCTCCTGAGCGCTTGCCGGTTTTGCTGCCGAACACGAGACTTGTTTTAAAAACGAAAGTCTTGTTTCGGTTGAAAGTATGTTTAAAGATATTTTCTCATGCAAAAGCCTGAGCTGTTGTATTTTTGAGTTTAAAATTTTCTCACTTATATAAAACGCCGACAAGAAAATGGTTGCCGTAATAAAAAATGTGATTATGTATTTGTCGTAATGTTTTTCCATAAACCTCGTATTTTATCTCCATTTTACATCTCTGGAGGTGGCAACAGCATACAAAACTTTAAATACCCACACCGGAGCCAAAAACATATATGTTACAAAAAATGCAAACACCCTGGAAGGAAATGTTCTCTCTTGCGCAATTCGCTGACCGTTTATTATAAACAAAATCACAAGCAAATAAACAAAAAGCATAATCAAAAGAAAACTGCTTATGTTTATCTCGGGTAATTCAAATCTCAAACCTCCAAGGGCTTGTGCTCCCAAAACTTTAAATTTCAAAAACAATCTGTATAAATTGTCATATAACGAGAAAAACAAAATCACCGTAGAGATGGGAATTGAAAAATAAGCCAAAAGAGTCATGGGAACGGTAAACACTCCAAAATGCGAATATTTCCTGTTGAATATAAACCCTTTATAATCAATTAAATTTTTCAGCAAACCATATCCCCATCTTACACGCTGTTTTACAAGAGCACCCACTGTTGCCGGAGTGGTTGTGTAAGAGATGGCATCTAGAGACTGTCTTACCTTCATTTTATGCTTGTGCATTCTGAAGGTATACTCCAAATCTTCAAGCAAGTGCGCTTTTTTAAACTTCCCTATTTTCTCCATTGTAGATGTCCTGTAAACGGAAAATGCTCCCGGTACCACAAGAGCCCCGGACATCTCACCTAAAATATATTTTGTAAAAACAAACATTTGATATTCAACAGATTGAATCTTTTGGATGAATGTTTTCGGATCTTTCACCAAAACCACCCCGCCCAAGGCCGCAAGCTCTCTGTCTTTTTCAAATTCAATTACCGCCTTTTTCAGGGAATCTTTTTTAAGTTTTGTGTCTGCATCTATGGTTGCAAACAAATCGGTATCCACGTGCTCCAGCGCAAGATTAACGGCCGTGTGTTTGCCACCGTTTTCTTTTCTTAGAATTAAAAGAGGGAGGGTTGGATTTCTTTTTTTGTAATTTTGAAGTTTTAGCCAAGTTTTGTCGGTTGATCCGTCATCTACAACTATAACTTTCAATTTTCTTTTTGGAAAATCGCTGGCAAATATTGAATTTAAAGTATCCTCTATTGTGTCTTGCTCGTTCCAGCAAGCAACTATGACAGAAAGTGAAAGGTTAGGTTTTGAAAGTTTTTTATCGTTTTTTTTGTTTGTTTTATTAAAAGGGTCAAATTCAAAAGAGAAAATTAAAAAAATAACCTGCGTGTAAAGCAGTGCAAACAAAAATACGTATGTTAAAAACTCGCTAAAACTCATAATCTACAGCACATAAACTTGAGCCAGCAGTCGGACTCGAACCGACGACCTACCGCTTACAAGGCGGTTGCTCTACCAACTGAGCTATGCTGGCAACGCCTCACACTTACAGCACAGATTTTACAACAAAAAGACAAAAAGGCAAATAATACATTTGTACTTAATTGTTCCCGGCTTCCTTGAGAGATTTTTTATGAGCTTGGATGGTATTTAAGAATTTGCTTTTTCTCTCTTTTACCTCCGGCCTGTGTGATAGTCTAAGAGAAAGATTTTTTAATTTCCTTTCAAAAGAAGAGATTGTTTTTGCAACTTTAAAAAGCAAAACCCCCAGAAAATGAGAACAGCTTTTTTTCAACGTAGAGGATATGTGCGGAACTTGAGAGAAAATACCACCGACAAAAGCCATAAAAGATAGCAATTTTTCATCAGCCAAAGATACAAGCTCCGCATAAAAGCGACACTTTCCTTGGGATCTGCAGTAAGCGCCAGCAACAGTCAAAACGGCAACAGCCCAAGAAAACCAAAAAACAAATAAAGCCATAAGCCTTTTTATTATATCGCAAATCGTTTTATTTCAACAAGCTCAACCCTTTCTCCAAACTTCTGTGTGGCTTCTTTTATTATCTCTTCCACCGTTTTGGAGTCATCTTTCAGAAACGGCTGTTGAAGCATAACTTTCTCTTTTAAGAAAGATTTCATTTTTCCTTCAACTATTTTTTCTCTTATGTCT
>JALWJR010000054.1 GCA_026996985.1 Candidatus Kaiserbacteria bacterium | reverse complement strand
GTTTAGTAACGCTTCAGTATTCATATAAAATAGTTTAACAAATAATGAAGCAAAATGGCAACAGTTAAAAATCCCGAAACCACAAGCAACACCCTAAAATGAAGAATTCCGATTAAAAACAAAAAAGCAAGCGGCCAAAGGATGCCAGACAAAACAAAAACAATAAGTAATCCGAGTTGTACAAAAACACTTAAAACAACGACAAAAAGAAACAGTAAAGCGAGCAACAAAAGAGACAGAAAAACTTTAAACTTTTGATGCCAAAAAACTTTCTCAGGAGGTAAATTTGAAAACGGTATAACCTGCTTTTTGAAAAACTCAAACCACAAGCCGGCAAGCAAAAACAAAGCAAGTGTTTCAACTAACAGAATCAACATTTCTAAATTATACCAAATTTCAGCGCAAATATGCGAGCAACGTAATAGACAATAGCAACAGCCTCGCGCAGTACAAGTTGCAGTTCATCTTTCGGTGTTCCTTTTTTATAGTCACTGCTTACCGTCTCCCCTTTGAGCTCCAACAGTTTTGAAGTGATGGCAATTCTTGCCAAATGAAAATCATTGGAAACAAAAATATAGTTTTTATTTTTATCAAGATTAACCAGAGTTTCAAAAGTTGAGAGTCCTTGATAATCCGTTTTTATATCCTCTTTTTTAACTCCGTTTTTTATCGCTTCTTTTTTCATTACGTCAACCTCATGCGCTCCAAAAACGGAAGGAGCGCCGGATAAAACAAGGCAATTTGACAGTCCGCTTTTGTAAAGAGTGCTTGCCTTGGCAACTCTGTCAACTATAGCTCTGGACGGTTTTGCCCCGGGCGCAACAGAGGCACCAAAAACCACTATACAATCACTCTGTTGTGTGGTTTCGTTTCCGTAATTGAGCATAATAAAAAACAAAAGAGAGCCAAATGCAAAAGTTCCCGCACCGACAATGATAAAAAATATTTTTTTAAAAGTTTTCATTTTTTATAATCAATTCCTCGGTCTGCAGCAGAGCCTCTTGTATCAACTCTTGCAGTGAGTAGCTCTTCTCCGCTTTTAGAACTTCATTCAACTTTGCTTTTGTCTCCGGATGTTTTGGCACAAACAAAGAACAAGTATCTTCACAGTCTTGTGCCGAAATATCATACATTCCAAGTTTTTGTGAAAGTTCAATTATTTCATGTTTTGAACTTCCGGAGAGTGGTCGCAAAACGGGTAAAGAAGTTGCCTGCTCTATGGCTCTTAAATTCTCCAGGGTTTGGCTTGCAACTTGCCCGACCGACTCGCCGGTTATTATAGCTTGCGCGCCTTCTTTTTTTGCAATTTCCTCCGCCACCATCATCATAAAACGTCTTAAGAGAATAAGACGCAATTTCTCCGGAGCGGATTTTGCTATGGTCTGCATAGCATTTAAAGTCGGCACCAAAAAAAGACGTAATTCTCCCGAATAAAGAGATAAAATTTTAAGAAGTTCTTTTACTTTTTCTATGGCTTCTTTTGGGGTTTTTGGCATTCCGTGAAAATGTACCGCAAGCGGAGTCACACCGCGTAAAATCATTTTGTAAGTTGCAACCGGTGAGTCAAAACCGCCCGATATAAGAGAGATTGCTTTGCCTGACACACCACTCGGAAGCCCTCCCAGGCCTTTTTGCTTTTTATAAATTAAAATTTTGTCGTGTAAAATTTCAATGAAAATCAACAAATCCGGCTTTTTTAATTTAACCGGCAACTCTCTTTTGTAATGTTCAAAAACCGCCTCGCCCACCTCCCTCTCAACTTCCTGTGAGGTTTTTGGAAAATTTTTATCCACTCTTTTGGCACGTACGGCAAAAGAGCCGGGATTTTCTTCATAAGCTACAATATCTATCGCAAATTGTTTCACTTTCTCAAAATCTTCTTTTGCAAAAGACGCGCCGACACCAAAAGAGCTTACCCCCGGAGTGAAAAGCAATTTTTCTTGGGCTTTCTCTTCCGGGTTGTAGATTATAATTCTTCCCCACTCGTTTTTAACGGAACTTTTTTTAAGCCTCTTTTTTAGATCTGAAACCAACGCGCTTTCAAAAAAAGACCTGTTTTTGCCTTTCAAGCCTATTTCATCGTAGTGGACAACCAGAATTTTTTCCATAAGTTTAAGTTAACCGCTTTTGTCTAAAAGTCAATAAAATGTTACACTCTGTGCATGTTGGTTTATCTGTACAAATCATTGAAAGATAACAAAATACGAAAATTAAAATCTCCCAAAAAAGGGGCGTGGATTTTTGTATACGAACTTTCAAGTGAAGATTTGAAAACCTTGGAAGAGCTGGGATTTGATGAAGATATTCTTGAAGATGCCACAGACTACTTTGAAGTTCCGCGTTTTGAGTATTTTGACAATATCTTATATCTTTTTACGCGTTATCCGGTAGAGGCAAAAAGCGGTGAACTCTCAACCGCCCCGCTTATGATTGCAATTTCAAACGACTTTTTGCTCACCGTCTCGCACAAAAAACCCGAATTCTTGGACGATTTTGTTCACTCCAGAGCGGAATTCATCACTACACAAAAAATGAAAGCCCTTCTTCTTATACTGGATAAAATTGTTCATCTCTATGACAGGTCCCTAATGAAAATTCGCAAAAAACTTATTCGCTTTTTCGGAAAAGTTGAAAATGTGTCAGAGTCCGATCTTAAGGAGATTTTGTCAATAGAAAGCAAATTGGCAGACTACATCTCAGCTCTTGTGCCTACCTTCAACGCTTTAACCGAAATGATTGGCAAAAAACGAGCCGTAACTTTGCACAAAGACGATGTTGAAATACTGGAGGATTTACTTCAAGACATAAGCCAAAGCACAGACACGGCAAGAAACATTATCAAAACCGCCAACAACATACGCTCGGCGCATGAGGTTATTTTGGGTCATCAACTAAATGCAACAATGAAAACTTTGACGGCTCTTACGATAATCTTTACCGTTCCCACCATTATGACCGGACTTTTTGGAATGAATACCTGGTTGCCGTTTTCAGAGGGTCCGTCCTCTTTTTGGGCCGTTATTTTAATTACAACCTCAATAGCGCTCGTTATTGCAAAATTCTTTATGAAGAAAAACTGGCTGTAGTTGTTCCATTAAATTTTCGCTTTAAATCGCAGTGGAGCTTTTCTCCATTTTTCCGATGCATAATCTATACCGATTCTCGGTAGACTCTCAAATGCCGGTTTTTCACTTCCTTTCTCTATCCAAAGGTTGTGTTTTGGAGAAATTGCAACCCCGTTAAATTTCCTATCAATATCAAAAGCTGAAGTCAACTTTGCCGGTCCTTTAAAGTCAATCGTCTCTCTTATCAAAACCGCCCCCGCCTTACCTGTCTGCTCGGTTACCACATTTAGCATATTGTGCATGCCGTAAATTAAATACACATACCACACACCGGGGCTTTCAAACATAATTTTTGAACGATTTGTTTTTCCAAAGCGGGCGTGTGATGCTTCATCTTTCTCGTCAAGGTAGGCTTCCGTCTCTGTTATTACACTTTTTAAAACGGTATTACCGATTTTTCTGCACAAAAAGCTCCCGAGCAGGTCTTGCGCAACCTCTTGAGTTGAACGCGCAAAAAAACTCTCATCTAAAACATTCATAAAAGCCATTTTACGCCAAAAATGTTGCGTAAAAAAGTTTTGCTACTTGATTGAAGAGATTTTAATGCGAGAGTAAGGTTGTCTGTGGCCGTATTTTCTAAAGTATCTGCTTTTTGCTCTAAAGCGTATAACGTGCAACTTTTTGTCTCTTCCTTGCTCAAGCACTTCCGCCTCAACTTTCACCCCTTCTACTTTTGGAGAGCCTACAGAAACATCTTTCTCGTCAAAAACAAGCAAAACATTATCAAAAACAACCTTTTCGCCTTCTTTCGCGTTTAGTTTTTCCACCTTTAAAACATCACCCTCTTTCACAAGGTATTGCTTGCCACCTGTTTTTATAACTGCTGTTTTCATAGCCGATATACTACTACAAATAAATAAAAACTCAAGCTTCCGTGTAAATTAACACCTCAAGTGCAACTCTAAAAAACAAGTAAAGAAATTAGGGTTTGGTAACCGTTTATTATTTTAAACTGTATTATTCTAAAAGTTGCTTTAAATAACCCTCAAAACCAAAACCTGTATAATCTTTCGTAAATTTTTGAGCTAAAGGTAAAATTTCTTTATTTTTTTGCGCGATATTTGCGATTTTCTCAACAATGCCGTCTATTGCGCCACCCACAAACCCATCAGAATCATCTACTCCTCCATGCGATAATTTCTTAGACAGTTTTAAAACCAAACTCCATAAATACTTAGCAACCTCTTTATCGGCCGGTAACTCCTTTATGACCTGCTTTATTATCAAAGCCGCGACTTCAAGATTGTGTTGATAAGAAAACCATATCTTAGACGGACCATTATACGGCTTTATTTTCTTTATTGCAGAACTTATTATCTTTTTTGCTTCTGCAAGAGTTGTAGCTGTTATATTCTCTTTTTCAACACCGGCATCTTTTAAAATTTGTAATGCAAGCGCTATAACATGCTTACAAATATTCCCTCGTTCTCCTGCATAACAATTACAATCCGACTTATAAATGTCTTTATAAGAAACAGCGACTTCATAATAATTTGAGCTTCCCTTAACATATGCAACCGCCATGCTTGGCAAATACTCCAAATCTTTAATATCGCCACCATTAAATATGTTTTGAGCTTTTTTATAAGTTTGCGCGGAAACAGCTGTTTCCAGATCAATATAAGTAAATTTTATTTTCTTCGCCACATCGCTTATCATATGTTTATTGTATATTACACTTTATTGTTCTACAAATCAGCATGCCTCCATCCTTGGTTCTCTTGGTAAGCAGTCTTATCTATATGCCTTGTTATTTTTATAAATCTCACAAACTTAAAATTACGGTAAACTCGCCCTTTTGTTTTTGCGGATCCTGCTCAAAAATTTCCAAAACCTCCGTAGGGGTGCCTTGCAAAATCTGCTCATGAATCTTTGTCAGCTCTTTTGCAACGGTAACCTGTTTTTGAGGCGCAATTTCTTGCAATTGTTTAAGAAGTTTTACAATTCTGTGTGAAGATTCATAAAATACCACCGTGTGTTTGGTGTTTGCAAATTCTTTAAGCAATTTCTCTCTTCCTTTTTTCTGGGGCAAAAAGCCGTAAAAGCAAAACTTGTCAACTGCAACCCCCGCTACAGACAAAGCGCTTACAAGAGCTGACGCCCCCGGAACAGAGACAACTTCAAACCCAAGCTTGCGAGCCTCGGCCACAACCCTTACACCCGGATCTGAAATCCCCGGAGTGCCGGCATCTGAAAGGTAAGCAACGGAGTAATTCTCAGACAAAGCTGAGATTACTTGCGGTATTTTTCTCTCCTCGGTTCGCGCGTTAAGGCTCACCATTTTGGGACAATCTATATTGTAAAAAGAGCAGAGTTTTTTTGTAATTCTCGTATCCTCGCAAAAAATAACATCAACCGTTTGAATAACCTCAAGCGCGCGCAGGGTTATGTCTTTCATGTTGCCTATGGGTGTTGCGACTATATAGAGCTTTCCCTTATTTTTCTTGTTCAAATCTTTCTTGGACATAACGCAATTTATCAACTAACAACTCCTCTAAAGAGTATCCTTTGTACCTTGCCAAAGTAAGGGCCGAGACTATAACATCTGCCAACTCTTTTTTAAACAAGTCTTGCTCAAACTTGTCTTGCTTAGCTTTCCTTTGGCTCCCCATTTCAAACAAAGCAGCCTCTGAGAGCTCGCCAAATTCCTCACCGATTTTTAAAACCATTCTAACGGTCAAAGATGCTTCATCGTTTTTGTCTCCGAAATTTTTTGAAACCAAAAAGTTGATTTCATCAATCCATTTTTCCAACTCTTTTATCTGCATACACCTGATTATAACATAACATAAAAAGGCGCGTCCGAAGACGCGCCCGGCGGTGCGCTGCAAGATTACTTAAAAATACAGCGCACCAGCTTCTCCATCCCGCCGGTGAAGCACTCCGACGGAAGAGGAGCTGGAGTCTCAACCCGAGTATCCCTCGGGTCGGGGAGTCCTTCGGTGTGGTAGGGGTTTTCAATCACCCCTACCACACCGAGAGAAAAAAGAAAAATTGCAGAAAAAATCAGAGAGTTCCTGCTCATTTACCCATACTCCCTACTAACGCACGCGCGCACCATGCGCGCGCTACTGTACTAAAGATAACACAAAAAACCTACTCTGTCAACTCATCAAGTTTGGAAGGTTTTTCAACAAGGTTTGCCTCTATTGAAAGCTCACCACCCGCTATTTTCACTATATCTTTATCTATTTTTGCCAACTCTTTGTAGCCGGCATTGTAATGGTTTACAACGGTTGAAAGTTGGTTCCCCAGTTTTTGATAATAAGTATCATATTTTTTGATGTGCATTCCCAATTTTTCAACGTTTTTTATAATTTGCTCCGCTCTTTTTTCTATCTCTAAAGCTTTAAGTCCTTGAAGGACGGTTTGCAAATATGCCAAAAAAGAGGTTGGAGAAACTATGATCACCTTGTATTTTGACGCTGCCCGCTCAATCAAAGACTGCTCCTCTGTCCCGACTTTGTTTGTTATAAGATCATAGTAAATTCCTTCGCTCGGTATAAACATAAAAGCAAAATCAACGGTTTTCTCGGACGGACGAATATATTTTGCCGTCTCTTTTATGCGAAGCTTCAAGTCGTTTAAGAAAACTTTTTCAAGGTCAAGTCGCTCTTTTCCTTCGGCCTCTATCATTCGGTTGTAATTTTCAAGCGAAAATTTTGAATCTATCGGGATAATTTTATCCTTTACAAAAACAACCGCATCAACCACTTCTCCGTCTGAGAAAGCATATTGCATCTTAAAAGACTCCGGTGGCAGAACATTTGAAAGAACCGTCTCCAAATAATATTCTCCCAAAACGCCTCTCTGTTTCGGGTTTGTTAAAACTTTTTGCAATTGTTGAAGTTGATCGGCAAAAGAGACAACTTGTTTGTTCGTCTCGGAAAGCTTTACAAGCTCGCTTGTAACTTCTCTGACTATCTTTGTACTCTCTTGCAGTTGCTTTTGTAGTGTGGTGTTTACTTGCTTTGTCGTTTCGCTTATTTTCAAATCAAGAGTGTCTCTTAATTTTGCAATTTGCTCTTGCAAAAGAAGGAAAGAGTCCGGTGTATCCTCTTCGGTTTTCTTTGCGGAGTTTACAATTCTAGCCAAATACCACAGACCGACCAAGTTCAAGATTACGAAAACCAAAATGGCGATAAAAAAGATTGTGCTTTGCATTTGAAAATTGTACTAGCTTTTCCAACTTAAAACAAGTTCGCAGACCGGCTTGTTTTTATACCGTAAAATTCTTCAGTGAGTATATATCATCATCATTTTGATTCTCTTGCCTCTGTTGTTCGTCTTGAAAAGACTCTTCTGACTCATCAGCAGTGGCAAGATTGTTTTGCTCTAAAATGCTATCACCCGCTAAAACGTCACTGTCATCTGCTAATGTCGTATCGGTATTTGATTCAATGTTTTCAACCAAATCGGAATCATCTGAAAAATCTGCAAACCTGTTTCTAAATTGGGCTTCAAATTCGTCAATCACTTCATCATGCTCGGAGAAACCCTCCGAGGTGTTCATCTGCGAACCCTGCCAAGCTCCTCTCTCTTGCATGTCCTCAGTCTCATCGATGGATACAGTCATGCTTTGGTTGCTGTCGACTGTCTCTTTTTCAACTTCACCGAATGCCTCAAGTAAAGCTTCTTCCTCTTTTCTTTGATCGGCTTCTTTTGCCAGCTCATCTGTCTGCAATATCTTTTCCTCTGCCATAGTCTCACCTTGTTCACTATTATTTGGATTATTATTTTGCAACTCTGCCTCCGTAAGGTTTGCTTTATCACTCTGCAGAACCGGGGTGGCCTGCGATCCGTTTGCAAGCTTCTTTGCATCTATTGAATTTAAAAGCTCTTGGGTTGAGGTCATTTTTAGAGCCGTTTTTTGGTGTCCTGTTTTTACAACTTCAAGCAAATGATACAAATCTTCTTCCGAGAAAAAATCTATTCGCACCTTGCCTCCTTTTTCTTTTTTTTCTATTTGCACTCTTGTACCAAGCTCTTCCGTCAGCGCTTTTTCAAGCTCCGACAGCTCGGGAGGCAGATCTTTTCTTCGTGCTCTCTCAGTTGCTATAGAACGCGCAGCTTTCTCCGCCTCGCGCACCGTCATTTTCTTTACCACAATTTCTTTAAACAAAGTCTCTTGCTCTTGCGGTTTTTCAGACAACATCAAAAGAGCTCTTGCGTGCCCTTCCGAGAGTTCTCTGTTTATCAGAGCTTGTTGAATAAACTCCGGCAAAGCCAGAAGCCTTATTGAGTTTGAAACATATTCGCGACTTTTACCGATTTTTTTTGCTATATCAGTATGTTGCAAATTAAACTCATCAGCAAGTTGTTTAAAGGCTTTTGCTCTGTCTATGGGGTTTAGATCTTCGCGTTGCAGGTTCTCAATAATCGCTATTTCAAGTTTTACTTTGTTTGTGTCTTCTTTTGCGCGTATCAAAACCGGAACTTGAGTGAGTCCCGCCAATTTCGCTGCGCGCAGTCTTCTTTCTCCCGCCAAAAGCTCATACTCAACATAAAGGCTTCCGTCTGTTCGCTCAACTTCTTTTCTTGTAACAACTAAAGGTTGCAAAACACCGTATTGTCTTATGGAGTCCGCCAAATCTTCAAGAGCTTGCGGGTCAAACTCTCGTCTGGGCTGGTAAGGGTTTGGGCTTATTCTGTCAACTTCAACCCAAAAAACCGCATTGTTATAAAAGTTTCCTTGTGTCATTAAACCCAAGTATATCACAATCTAAAAAGCGTGCATATGCGGAAAAACTGTGTATAATACTTGAAGCCAAAATTAATGCCGGGTGGTGGTCCCCCACCATTAATGGTGGGGGATAAAAATTGGAAACGACGTACCGTAATATATAATGGTAGTAGAGTTCATTAATTAATGCCGGAGTGGCGGAATTGGTAGACGCGCACGACTCAAAATCGTGTGCCGCAAGGCGTGAGGGTTCGACTCCCTCCTCCGGCACCACAGCACCAATTTTTTTGTAAACATTTCCATATAACCAACTCCGCATCAGATTCTCAATTACCGGTTTTGCTTTCAAGGTCACCTTAAATTGGTGCCGGGCAAGCAAACGAAATGAAATGAAGTGCAGTGTCGGAGAGTTCACCCACACCGCATGCTCGTGATGCAGACAAGACAAACCGAGCCGTAATTACACAACGGCTCGGAAATCTGCTTAATATAGGTAAAAGAAGGTTTACCCGGCTACAAATTTTAATTTAAACCGATAATCAGTATTATTTCTATACTCTTGACAAGAGTATTTATATATGCCAAAATCCGCAAGCGGTTTAATACCGCTTTTGTTCTTTTTAAGAAAGGAGGAAGCTATGAAGGTACCCTATCTGACCGTCTCCTACATCTATGCGACCTACACCGAGCAGTTTTTTATGCTCGGTTGGAACATTTTTGCCGATCTCTACGGCATCGGTATTGGAAATATCATATCTTTCAACGAGGCACACGTCTCGGCATCGTTTGTAAACTCACTCAATGTGAGTGCTTACGATGATGCCGAAGTGTACGGATATGGAATCGGGAATTTGGCCGTCTCCGCAGGAGATGATGCTCACGTATCTGCTTCTTACATCGGCAATATCAGTGTGTCTGCCGATGATGTGCACTTGCGGGGATGGAACATTTCTTCTGTCAGTGTGTACGGAGAAGATGTTTTCGTGAACGTTGACGGATGGCATCCCACAGAGGTTACCGTCTTCTCACCGCATTTTTCCGTCTCAACGGGATATGGAGCGGACAACATCAAAACCTACGGAAACGGCATTGTCTCTTCCGGCGATGGTAATGACGCTGTCTTTGCCGAATACGGTAATGTTGTTGTGCTGGGTGAAGATGGCGACGATTTTATCGTTGGCCCTCGCTATGGCTCTGCCGATATGTTCGGCGGAGAAGGCGATGACACAATCATCGCCCGTGGCTGGGAAGATGTTGTTTTCGGAAACAACGGCAATGACACCCTTATTGCCGTTGAAAGTGAGAATTCTTTTATCTCCGGAGGATCAGGAGATGATTGGATTTACCTCGCCGGAGGGTCGGGAGCCGTGGCTTTCGGGGGTGATGGTAATGACCTGTTCGAGATTTACTCGGGCAACCCCTATTCATCGCCAGTGAAGAACCACCCCCTGACTCTCTACGGTGGCGAAGGTGAAGATACTTTCATTTTTCACGAGAACTCCGGGGTTGTCAGAATTGAAGACCTCTCCGGGGAAGATTCTGTACACTTGGTCGGCCTTGACTATGTTAATGTTTATGCCGACCAAAACGGTGTAAGCATCTACGGCCCAGGGGTAAATATATATGCTCCCGGAGCCGAAGAGCTGAATCTTCATATCACACCCTCATTCGATTATGACTTTATCGCCTAAGGATCTCCTAAGGCGGTAGAGAAACTTTGCGCTCGCGCGACTGTTGTCGCGCGAGCTTTTTGATTTTCCACCAATCTTGACTCTTAAATATTTACTGTTAATTTTCAATTAGAAACAAACAAGGGAGAACAGGCAATGACAAACACCGTCGGACTACACAGCGGTATTCCCTATCATCTGGCCGTAGATATACTTGGAATTTATCAATCTAAACTTGCGAGTATTCTTTCTGTAAAAATCAACTCATTAAAAGACCCGAAAGTAAAAACAAAAATACTAGTAATGGTTGATCATTGGCAAATTTCCGAACAAGAGAAAATCGCTCTTGTAAAAAACGCAAAAGCGAGCACACTTGCGAAAACAATGCTTCTCCGGAGAGATGGGTACATAAACGATAATGATGTTCAACGCATTTTGCGTTGCGGACAGCCACTTCATGCGCTTTTGCGTTAATCTTTGCCCCCGTACAATTTCATGCGGGGGCTTACTTATTAAGTTACAATCCTTACCTCCGGCTCAAGTTTTACTTGAAATTGTCTGAAAACCTCTTCTTCTATTTTTGTCTTTACTTTAAGCACATCTGAGGCTGTTGCTCCGCCTTTGTTTATTATATAGTTGGGGTGTTGCAAACTGCTTTGCGCGCCACCAACCGAGAAACCCTTAAGCCCGGCTTTTTCTATAAGCCACCCGGCGGGAACTTTACCCCCTCTGCTTACTACACCTTTCTCTTTTTCAAACATTTCAATTACATGCTCGGGCGCTTGCGGATTTTTAAAGAAAGACCCCGCCGCCTGCACATCTTGCAAGTGCCTTTTTTCACGTTCGGCAAGTGTTTTTTGCGCTTCTTTTTCAACATTGAAATTTACTTTTTCAAGCTTTAGCAAAACGGTAACGACAACCCATTGCGGATTCTTCTTGAAATAACTCTCTCTGTATGCAAACTCCATCTCTTTGTTGGAAAAGGTCTTTCTCTCCCCCGTCTCAGTGTTGAGTGCCGTTGCAAACTTCACCACATCTTTCATCTCGGTACCAAATGCGCCGGCATTGCCAAAAACCGCTCCACCAACCGAACCCGGGATACCGCACAGATTTTGCATGCCCGACAATTTCCTTCTGGAGAGTAAAAAAACAAGTTCTTTTAAATTTACTCCCGAGGCGACAGTTACATTCTCCCCATCAATTGACACACCGCGAAATTGCAATTTTACAACAACTCCGGGATATCCTTCATCGGCAAAAAGTATGTTACTCCCGCCGGCCATAATAAAAACAGGCATATTTTTATCTCTCGCAAACTCCAATGCATATTTAAGTTGAAGCTCGTCTCTCACCTCAAAGAAATACCTTGCCGGACCACCTATTTTAAATGTTGTATACTTGTCCAATGGTTCGTACTCTTTAATTTGAGGCAACATAAACTTATTTTAACAAATCTTTGCGCATTTTCCTGCGATGCAAGGAAATTGCAAATCTGTGCGCTTCAAGGTTAGCTTGCAAAATCATCTCTTTAAGTAAAGAAGAATATTTTGTTGAACCTATTATTTCTTTGGGGTTGTGTTTGCTGTCCTTTTTAACCGCTACGATCGGGATACCCAAATTATTGGCGCGCAAAACTTTCTCCGCAACTTTATATTGAGCTTTTCCGCCATCTACAATAATCAAATCCGGAGACTGCCACTGCGTGTGTTTAAACCTTCTCTCCAGTACCTCCCGCAGAGCGTCAGTGTCTCCTTCTTTTTGGGTTTTAATTAAAAATTGTCTGTAGTCTTTTTTGGAGGGTTTGCCATTTTCAAAAACAACCATAACACCCACCCGAGCCTTGTTTTGCAAGTGAGCCACATCATAGCTCTCTATTCTTTTAACTTGAACATTGGCACCTGAAAGCGAGGTTTTATAAAGCTCCTCCACAAGCGATGTTTCTTTTACTCTCTCAAGCGCTTCTATTTGATCTCTTGTTTGCGCCGCCTGTTCAAACTCCAAATTGTCAGCGTACTTTTTCATTTGCTTTTGCAAATCTTTAATGATTTTTTCTTTTTTGCCGGAGAAAAGGTTTACTATTTGCTTTATATATCTCTCATATTCCTTCTCACTTATCTCGCCGGTACAAACTCCGGGGCAAAGTCCCAGTTGTCTATAGAAACACGGCTTATTGTCTTTTTCCGAGCATTTGTCGGAGTAGGGAAAAATTTTTCTGATAATTTTTAAAACCTTCTTCAGTTCGCTTGAAAACGGAAACGGTCCGAACACATGCAAAATACCCGCATCATCTATTTTGCCAAGCTCTCGCCCGCGCACTATCTTTACCTTTGGAAATTTTTCTTTTGTAATTACAACAAAGTTAAAGCTTTTGTTGTCTTTGTCTTTGGTGTTATACGGAGGTTGATATTTTTTAATTAAGTTAGCCTCAAGAATAACCGCCTCTAAAGCGGAGCCGGTTTCTCTCCAGTTTAGTTTGTCAGCCTCGCGAACCATTTTGCTTATGTGAGCTCCGCGCTCAAACTTCAAATTTGACGAAAAATAGCTTCTTGTTCTGTCTGCCAAATTGGCAGCCTTGCCCACATAAAGAATCTCGCCGTCTTTTAAAAACATATAAACTCCCGGCTTGTTTGGAACGCCACTTTGTCTCCACTCTTCTTTTTTCATATCAACCAAGTTTTATAAAATTTTTTTCAAATATTTGCCCGTTAGAGAATTTTTATCTTTGGCAACCTCCTCCGGTGTGCCTTTTGCGATTATTCTTCCTCCGCCTACACCCCCTTTTGGACCAAAATCAAGAATATAATCCGCATTTTTAATCAAATCCAAATTATGTTCAATTACAATACCGGTGCTTCCTCTTTCAACCAGCTTTTGCTAAATTTCCACTAATTTTTTAATAT
>JALWJR010000053.1 GCA_026996985.1 Candidatus Kaiserbacteria bacterium | reverse complement strand
TTTCCAATGGCAATCGGTTGATCAAACTTTTCTCCCGTGCGCCCATCAAACAAATCAACTTTACCTGACCTGTCAAAACCGGCCTTTTCAAGCTCGTCAAAAATCTCTTCCTCGGTAGTTCCCGAGAACGGAGGAACTATCGCTTGATATCCGAGCATCTCAGCGGCAAGTCCCAAGTGCATCTCCAGAATTTGCCCCAAGTTCATACGTGAAGGAACACCAAGCGGTGTTAAGATAATGTCTATAGGCTCTCCGTCTTTTGTAAACGGCATATCCTCCTCCGGCAATATTTTGGATATAACACCTTTGTTTCCGTGACGACCGGCGAGCTTGTCTCCGACAGAAAGATTTCTAAGCTGAGCAACTTCAACATGAATTCTTTTTATAATTCCGGATTCAAGCTGGTCACCGTTTTCTCTTGAAAATACGCGAACCCTTACCACACGCCCTTTTTTACCGGCAGGCATTCTAAGGGAAGTATCTTTTACATCCTTGGCTTTATCACCAAAGATTGAGCGCAAAAGACGCTCCTCCGGAGTAAGTTGCGTTTCTCCTTTGGGTGTAACTTTACCAACCAAAATATCTCCCGGTCCAACCTCGGCTCCTATTCTGATAATTCCGTCTTCATCCAAGTTGCGCAATTTTGCCTCGCTGACATTTGGAATGTCATGAGTTGTAACCTCGGGTCCAAGCTTTGAATCTCTAACGTAGCAGACAAACTCTTCCATGTGAATTGAAGTAAACTTGGAACGCTTTACAAGTCTTTCCGATACGATAATGGCGTCCTCATAGTTGGCACCGGACCAAGACATAAACGCTACACGTACATTTTGTCCCAATGCAACCTGACCCTTATCAGATGATGAAGTGTCAGCCAAAACATCGCCAACTTTTACCTTGTCTCCAACATTTACCACTGCTCTGTGGTGAAAAACGGACATGTTGTTTGTGCGAGCAAAGTTTACAAGTTTGTAATCGTGCTCCTTTCCTTGTTTATCTTTGATTGTTATTCTGCGAGCATCAACGTAGGATATCACTCCCGCATGCTCGGCTATAACAAGCCTTCCCGAATCTCTTGCCGCCTCTTCCTCAATTCCGGTTGCAACCAGCGGAGCCTCAGGAATAATGCATGGAGTTGCCTGCTTCTGCATGTTTGAACCCATAAGAGCGCGGTTTGCATCATCATGCTCCAAAAACGGTATCATTGTGGTTGCAACAGAGAATGCTTGTCTTGTGTCAACTTCTATCAAATCAACTTCTTTGGCAGAGACAAACATGGGTTCTCCTTTGTATCTAACTTCCACAACATCTTCCACTATCTTGCCGTTTTTATCAGTTTGTGTCGCCGCGTGAGTTATTTTGTATTTTTCTTCCTCGTGCGCGTTAAGATAAACTATCTCATCTGTCACTTTGCCGTTTTTCACTTTGGCGTAAGGGGTTTCAATCAAACCGAATTCATTAACGCGCGCATGTACGGTCAAACGCAAAATCAAACCGATGTTCTGACCTTCGGGAGTTTGAATTGGACAGAGCCTTCCGTAGTGACTTGGGTGCACATCACGCACCTCAAAACCGGCTCTTTCGCGAGTCAAACCTCCCGGCCCCAAGGCCGAAAGAGTTCTCAGGTGTTCAAGCTCACCCAAAATATTGTTTTGATCCATAAACTGGGAAAGTTGGTTGGTTGAGAAGAACTCAAGAATGGAAGCTGCGAAAGGTCTCGGGTTCAACAATTGAACCGGCAGTGTTGTATCCGGATCAATTGTAGACATTCTATCTTGGATGTTTCTTTTCATTCTTGACATTCCAACCCTCATTTGTTGTTTGAGCATCTCACCGACATAACGAACTCTTCTGAAGCCAAGATGGTCGATATCGTCAGGTTGCGCTTCTTTTGAAATTGAAAGTTCCACCAGATAAGAGATAATTTGGATCAAATCTTCAATTGAAAGTGTTGTGTTCTGTAGCGCTTTTTCATCTGTAGAAAGAGAGAATCTTTTGTTAAAGTGATAACGTCCGACTTTTGAAAGGTCGTATCTCTCTTCCGTAAACAAATTATCTACAAACTCCTTGGCGTTCTCGGGAGTTGCCAAATCCCCATCACGCAAGCGACGATAAATCTCCAAATATGCATCTTTTATATCCTTTGCGTGATTTACCTCAAGTGTGCGTTTTATAAACTTAAGCTCCTCTTCTTTTTTGAACGCTTTTAAAATTGATTTTTCGTCTTCCAGCCCGAAAACTTTCAAAAGATAAGTGACCGGGAACTTTCTTTTTCTGTCTATGCTTACGTATATGGCTCCGTCCGGATCGGTATCTATTTCAACCCATACTCCGCGAGACGGGATTATCTTTGCCGTGTAGTATTCTTTTCCTTTCAATGTATTGCTTAGGAAAAACACACCGTAAGAGCGCGCAAGTTGCGGAACTATAACTCTCTCCACTCCGTTTATAATAAAAGTTCCGTGCTTGGTCATGTACGGAAACTCCGCAAGAGATATTTCTTGTGTCTTTTTCTCTCCGGTTATTTTGTTGTACAAAGTAGCTTGAACGGAAAGAGGAATGCTGTATGTAAGTTTCTTGTATTTTGCGTAATGCTCATCAAACTCCGGTTTACCGAAAATGAACTTTGAAATATCCAAAGAAAATTTCTTACCGGTATAATCCTCTATGGGAGAGAATTCTTTAAAAATTTCTTTGACACCCTCTTCTATCAAAAGTTGAAAGGATTTTTTCTGTTCCCTGACCAGGTCGGGAATTTCCACCAAAGGCGGACGCAGTTTTCCAAATTGCCTTTTGGATAAGGTTTGCTCTTTACTCATATTGCAATAAATTACACAAAAAGAAAGCCAAATTGGCTCTCTTTTGACTTATAACTTATAAAAACTTGTAACAAACGCGTTTGTCTCTGCGAGCATCCGCAACTCAATCGGTTGCAAAAGACGCACGTATTATACAAGCTCTTGTGCAAAAGTCAAACAAAAAGTCAAGTTGAGGGTGTGGATAAGTATCAAGAATTTGTTTAGTACGTGGAGTTCTCTTTTCTCCATAGCTCTATCTTTTTGTGATCTCCGGATTTTAAAACCTCCGGCACTTTATACTCTTTTCCTTTCCATTTGAGCGTCTCCGGGCGAGTATAAACTTTTGAAGATGCCACTCGCCTCTCTTCAATTGACATATCGTCTCCCAGCACTCCCGGGAGTCTTCTTGAGATTGCGTCCACCAAAACCGCTGCGGGTAACTCTCCGCCCGAGAGCACATAAGGACCAATGGAGAACAGCTTGGCATTTAAAATCTCCGGAACCCGCGCATCTATTCCTTCATAGCGCCCACAGAGCATAATCATATGAAAATTTTTAGAGTTTGTCGCTTTATCTGCGTACTCTTGAGCAATTTTGTTATCAAACTGTCTGCCTGAGGGAGTGAAAAATATAAATTCAACATTTCTTTTCCTGCCGGCTGCCGCCTGAGCGGCTTTCAAAAAAGAGGCGGGTTCCAGCACCATTCCCGGGCCTCCACCGTAAGGAATGTTATCAACCCTTCTGTGAGGATTGTCTGTGTAGTCTCTGGGATTGTAAAAACTCACCGATATTTTTTTGTTTTTTTGAGCTCTTCCCAAAATGGAAGATGATAAATATGCGGAAATACTTTCCGGAAAAAGCGTTATTATATGAAATTGAAGCATACCAACATATTAGCCGTTTGAGTTTAAAAATCAAACAAAAAACGCCCGGCGGGCGTTTTTTGTGCAAACTCAAAACTTAAAGGATAATGATTATGAATTCATTTCTTCTTTGATGTCATCAATTACATTTTCAACTTCATCCATTGAAGTTTGCTCCTCTGCCGGTGCTTGTTGAGCTTGTTCATTTTGGTTTTGCGCTCCTTCCGGCTCGTTTATTTTAAGGTTTACACGAGCGCCGTATTTTACACCGACAACGCGAAGCAAAGTGCGTATTGCCTTTGCGGTGTTACCTGAGCGTCCGATAACCTTACCCATGTCTTCACTGTTGACATCAAGGGTAAGGAGTACACCCATTTCATCAACTTTGCGAGTAATTTTGACATCCTCCGGATGATCAACTAACGCCTTAACGACGTACTCGAGAAATTCTTGATCTTTCTCCATAAATCTGTTTAACCGATAATGCGCAAATTATGACAGAAAAAAATTTTTTTGCAAGAGAAAAAGCTCCGTAATCGGAGCTTTTTGGTTTTGACGGTTAAGTTACTCTTCTTTTTTATCTTCGGCTTCAGATTCGGAATTATCAGTGTTCTCTTCGGTTTTCTCTTCTTTCTCTTCTTGGACCTCTTCTTTGCTCTCAGTTTGCTCTTCAGATGCGTTGTCTGCCGACTCTTCTGTCGTAGCTTGCTTGTTTGCTTCATTTTCCGTTTCCGCTTTTTCAGGACTCTCTTCACTTGCTTCTTGTTCACCTTCTTTCTGTATGGGAGTTTTTTTAGGCAAAACGTTTTTCGCTTTACCTTCAATAATATTGTTTTTTACCAGTAAATTGTAGACTGTATCTGTCGGTTGCGCTCCTTTTGACAACCAATGTTTAATTTTATCCTCCAGCAAAACAACATTGTCGTTGTTTGGATCCCATGAACCCACACGCTCTATATAATCACCGCTTTTGGGCGCTCTCGTATGCTCTATAACGACAATACGAAAAGCCGATCGGTTTCTTCGCCCTATTCTTTGCAATCTGATTTTTAACATGACAAGTACTCTAACAAATTTTTCAAAAAAAGCAATACTTACTTGCGCCTGGACAAATACTTCAAAAATGGCTATTATTCATTCATGAACACAACCCCAAAAAAAGTATGGCAAACCGACTCGTCTCTGCACCCTAAAATAGAACAGTACACGGTTGGCTCAGACTACCTTCTTGATCAGACTTTAATCCCCTATGATCTGCGCGCAAGCGCCGCCCATGCGCACATGCTCAAAGAAATGGGTATTTTGACCGACAAAGAACTCAAAATCTTACTCAAAGGATTGCGCGAGATAGAGACACTGTGGAAGAAGGGTGAATTTTCCATCTCTCAATCTCAAGAGGACGGGCACACGGCCATAGAACAGTATCTCACCGAGCACTACGGAGAGGTCGGCAAAAAACTGCACACCGCTCGCAGTCGCAACGACCAAGTGCTTGTCATGTTGCGCTTGTACATGAAAGAAGTGCTTACAAAAGCCGTTGACCTCACCTCAAAAGTGCGCACCGTCTTTAAAGAGCGCACCAAAAAAGACAACTCCCCCATGCCCGGGTTTACCCATATGCAAAAAGCGATGCCAACCACCACCAACATGTGGTTTTCATCATATGCCGACGCATTTGCCGACACCCTTCCCCTTCTCAAAAGCACCCTGCGTATCATTGACCAAAATCCGCTCGGCTCCGCATCCGGTTTTGGTATTCGAAATCTCAAGCTAAAGCGCTCAGTTACCACCAATTACTTGGGCTTTGCAAAAACCCAGCAAAATCCCATGTACTGCGGTATGTCTCGTGGCTACTTTGAAGAGCTCACGCTCTCGGCCCTGTCTCCGGCCATGCTTCTTGCGGGAAAATTCGCAAGCGATATGTTGTTGTTCAGTATGGATGCGTTTGGGTTCTTTTCGTTATCGCAACAATTTACCACCGGCTCCTCCATTATGCCGCAGAAAAGAAACTACGATGTATACGAAATTATGCGCGGAAACGGCAGAGTGTTTGAAGCGAAACGTCGGGAAATCAGAGATATCATCGCATCACTCGGCAGTGGCTACCATCGCGATTTTCAATTGACAAAGAAACCTTTCCTTGAAGGGGTTGCTTTGTTTGAAGAGACGATGGACATACTTGCTTTGACGATTCCGCGCATTAAAACCCATCATGAACGCTTGGCTCATGCCATGACGGACGATTTGTTTGTCACCGAGCAAGTATATGAACGAGTAAAGCGCGGAGAGAGTTTTCGCGATGCATACCGAGCGGTTAAAAAGCAATGGGAACAACAACGCAATGCACACAAAAAAGCGGAATAGTGCTTGCAAAGAAATTTGTGAGCACTACCCCGCTCTTTTGAACAGGAGGAGTATCATGTGCACAATCATGCTCACAAGGCGCCAACTCACGGAGTTAAAATTCAAAGGAGAGATAAGCATAATCTCAAAAGAAGGCAAAAAAGTATTGTTACGTTACAAGAACGCGCCCGAGGCACAAGAAGAGGTGAAAGAAAAAATACGAGACACGGATGGTCATCTCATTTACACCTCATAAAACTACGGTGCCATCACTTGATGGCACCGTATTTTTCTTGTAGTCTACTATCAAATGCAATTACACCATAAATTAATTTTCGGCATACTGGGAGGCATGGGACCGCTCGCAAGCGCCCACACCTATCTCCGCCTTGTTGAAAAAGCACAAAAAGAGTACGGGGCGGTACAAGATACCGACTACCCGCACCTTCTTATCAACTCTATCGCGCTTGATGCATTTGATGAGACGGGAATACGCGACAGCGAAACGGTGCACATGCAACTAAAAACGGAACTTGATCGTCTCGCCGATGCCGGTTGCAACAATATAATCATGGCATGCAATACGGTACATGTGTTGTATGAAAAATTGCGCGATCACCTTGCCGATAAAAGTACACTTATAAACCTGCCTGATGAAGTGGCGAAACGTATAGTTAAACACTCGTTAACACATGTCGGCATACTCTCGTCGGAAACAACCAGATCGTCGCAACTTTACCAGCACGCCCTGGAAAAACATAATATTATCGCGCACGCCGTCACCGAAGCCGAACAGCAAGAACTTAATAAAATTATTATGCATGTCATGGGCGGAAACCACACCACCGCCGACACCGATACCCTGAGTCGCATTGCTCGCAATCTCATCAAACGACATGGGGTTGAAGGTATCGTGGTCGCCTGCACTGAATTGCCCATTCCCTTCCCTACCTCCTTTGAGATTCCGATTTTTGACACTATCGCCACTATCGCAGATGTTATTCTGGAAAAACACTACAGCACGACCAATTCAACATCTTAAATATAATTTAATGTTTGACGTGTCTATTTTTTTCTGTAAAAATACCGAGGGAACAACAAACTGATTATGGAGGACAATCAATGCGTATCATCGAGGCAGGTCACTACTATCTGGCACACGGACCCACTCGCTGGTCGAAAATGGGGGTTACCATTCTGTCACATATGCAACAACCGGAAGATGTTACACTGCTTTTTGTGGATGATATTCACACAAAAGATGAAATCCCTGCTCCCGAAAAGAGTGAACCGATAATTCCTGATTTTGTCTATAAGCCAAATTTTGTTCTGTATGAATCTAGATTTCGTTCAGATTCATACACTATTATAGATAATCTAAAGAGATTACCTAAAAAAAGGCGCGCCAGACAAAACAAACAATCGGGTCGATGGTTCTGTGGCAATGTGCCACTTACCACCAGTTCGGGAGATCCTACGTGCACACTTTATGATGTCGCTTTGACGCTTTGGAAAAGCGAACAAGCAAAAACCGTTATCAATATTTTGCCAGAGCATTACCGATCACAACAGTTACAAGTAATTTCGGTACTTAAAAAACTTGGTGTACCGATTATTATGGAAATACAACTTTTCAATAACATTGGAAAAGTAACCGAAATTATAAAACAGTCCTTTGTGTAATAATTGACCCTCGTCTTTCATAAGACGAGGGTTTTACAAAACCATATACTTGCCGGCTGTAAAGTTCCATTACATACAAATATACAATACAATGCATGTCGGGTTAACTTCACAAGGGAGAAAAGTCATGAAAACATATCTCTATCGTTTCCCTCGCGCCACCTATCCCAGAGAGGTGCAAGCCGCCCTTCCATCCTCGTCCAATATTGCCTCGTTTTATGAGATGGCACACGGATGCTTTTGGGTACGACGAAGAAGAACATCTTTTGAGCGTTTGCTGGTTGTCAGTGGCGGCATGCATGGCGACGAAAAAGCCGGCATCTTTATCGTTGATACGTTGCTCAACAAGCTAGCCGAAGGTACAATCAGTCTTCATACAGATGTTCTGTTATTGTTCGGAAACATAGAAGCGGCTTTTGCGCAAGGCGGCAAAGGTGTACGAGCACTTAAAGAGAATGGGTGTGGACATTATAACAACTTGAACCGTTGTTTCGGCACACCGTTTTCCAACCCAAAGTGCTATGCGCAAAAACGAGCCAACGAGATTATGCATACGCTTGAAGAAGTGGCACCTAAGTATAAGCGCATTGATGCCATCGATGTGCATCAGAGCTTTGCGGTGCCGCTTGTTGAGGAGGTAAGGGATAATTGTCATAACCGCACGGAATACACCTATGCCATGGCATATCCGGGAGTACATCCCGAACAGGAAGTGCTCAATTGGTTCTACCAAGAATACAGTGATATCGTAGCGGGAGTGGTGCTGTATCCGCCCGGCACTTATCCCACATTTGCCGGCTACATGGCGGCAACCTTCGGTGCTTATGCGGCGACTTTTGAACAAGGTACTATCGGATACCTTGACGAGGTCACATACACTCCGCAGTTGCTCGCCAACCTTGAACGAAAACTGAGTGGTCGGTTCTCTATTGATGAGCCACTCGGGTTTGATGTGTGGGAAAAACGTCGAGATATCATCAAGGAACATACCGATTTTACCTTCCTTGATATAAACGGCAATCCTGCAACTACGCCACCTCGCGACTTCGTCGCTTTTCCCCAGCAAGCGTATGCAAAACAGGGCGATGTGCTTATCTACCGCGAAGGCAGAGAAAGACTTCTCTTTGCCAATCCCGACGTTCCCGTCGGAGACCGCACCGCCTGTGTTATCGCACGCAAAAAAGAAAACGGTGGCATCACGCTACCACCTTGTTATTAACCTTGCAGCCCCGTTGTAAAACGGGGCTTTTTACGGTATGCGCCAGACTCTTTAGGTAAATATTTAATACTTATATTCGTTTATTTTAAAAAATTGTTTTTTGACTATTACAAAAACCTGGGCTTTATTCCTATTCCTATCATATGTCTGGCAAATTCTGCCGGCAATATGGAGTCAAATTTTTCATCTATTTCTAAAAACCTATCAACAAAATAGTCCGATGTGACCGTATCTTTAAACATTATACTTGAAAATTTGTTATATGTATTCAAAAAGTAATTGATTCCTATTACTTTCACTTCATCAAGTGGAGAAAGTAATTTCATCAAAGAAGATTCCGTGTAGAATATTTTACGTACATCATCATTAAGCAATGTGCTAAACCCGCCGATATCCAGTCCTTTTCCGGCCCTGAGCGTATATGGCATGAGAGCAATGCCGGCACCCGGCTTAGAAACCCTCATGATTTCTTGCAATAAATTCTCTGGTTCGGTTGAGTATGATAAAGGACCAAACAGGCTAACAACCGTATCAAAACTATTATCTTCAAAAGGGAGTGCGTGCATATCTGCCATTATAAAATGTTTATCGGGATGCTTCTTTCTTGCAATTTTAATCATCTCAGACGACAAATCAACTCCCACATACTTATCAATATCAAATAAATCACATAACAGACCACTTCCCGAGCCAATATCTAACACATACCCGTCTATAATATCTGATAATATACGAGCCACTGCACGATTTTCAGCATTACATATAACCGATTCATATACATCATCATAATATTTGGCTTGCGCATTATAATGCGCTGCTATAGTCATAAGATGTTTTTTGTTATCTGTTTTTTTCTTTTTCATTTGCAAAATTACATAACATATAAAACCGTGGCATATCGCTTTAACAAACGCATGAGACTGTTCGGATGCAATATAATCGTCTTATCATGCACCCCGGGGTTTAGATGAAGCTTTGACTGCTTCAGCAATGTACTATCCAACACCGTCGGATAAGAAGTTTCGTATCCGAACGGTGTCAGAGCTCCAATATCTATTCCCAGAGTTGATTTGACTTCCTCGGGTGAAGCAAGCTTTATTCTTTTTGCTGAAATCTTGCCAACAATTTTTTTAAAATCAACTTTTCTATCGCCTGACCATATAAACAAAAAATGCTCAAATGTTTTTTTGCTTTTGTATACTCTCACAAGCAAAACCTTTACTTCCTCTGCCATCAAACCGCCCACAACATGTTGTGCTTGCTCCATAGTATACACAGGCTCATGTTCAATGAGTTCATAAGAAATATTATCTTTACGCAAAATTTCAATAACATTTTGATATACCATGATCTCTGTACCAAGAAATGCTCGTGCCTTAACGAAATAAAAATATATTTAGATCGATCGGTACGATGCTGTATATTTTCTCTCTTAAAATACAATACTGTTCGCTATAAAACAATTATAGCATATTTAAGTTTTATACTACGCACAGATTATGTGTTGTTTTTGCATATGATGAATTTGCAAAGCGTCAAAAAAAGAGCATACTTACTAAATGCAAAAAACAAAAAAGAAAACGCGTTTCGGCAAAACAGATAAGAAACGAAAAAAAGAACAAAAAAAGCAAGAAAAAACTCTTACGGGTACAATATCTTTTAACTTTCGCGGTAAGGGGTTCATATCAGCCCCCGATTTTGCAAAAGAGTTTGAAGTAAACCCTGACGATACTTTTACCGCTTTACCCGGAGATGAGGTGGAGTTTGTTCCACTTAAAAACGGGAAAGCAAGGGTGATAAAAGTACTAAACAGAAAAACCGAAAAAATTGTCGGGATTGCTCGCGAACACGGAAAACATTTTATTTTAATCCCGGAAGACAAAAGGATACCGACGGATTTTTTAATCCTAAACCCTCCTGAGAGTTTACAAGACAATACGGCAGTTGTGGCAAAAATAAGTTGGGACAGCACACAAGAGTATCCGACAGCAACAACTGAAGAGATACTCGGCAGAGCCGGAGCGCACGATACGATAATGCGCGCCATTTTGTACTCGCACGAATTTGAAGACAAATTTCCTCCACAAGTTAAAAAAGAAGCAAAAACTATCCAAGAAAAATTTCATGCCAACTTTTTTTCAAAAGATAAACGAAAAGATTTGACAGATACCCTCACGGTAACAATTGACCCGAAAAACGCTCAAGATTTTGATGATGCGATATCTTTGCAAAAAACCGAAACCGGATACAAGCTTGGTGTGCATATTGCCGATGTTACTTTCTTTGTAAAACCACACAGCGCCCTTGATAAAGAAGCGCGTAAAAGAGCCACTTCGGTTTATTTGGTGGACAGAACAATCCCGATGCTTCCGGAAGAGCTTTCAAATGATGTTTGCAGCCTTGTGCCAAATGAAGAGAGATTTGCATTTTCCGTTCTTTTCAATTTAACACCGGAGGGCGAAGTTGTTGATTTTGAAATCACAGAAAGCGTTATAAAATCAGACAAAAGACTCACTTACACTCAAGCCCAAGAGATAATAAATTCTTCAAATACGGACGAACTCTCGGTTATGCTCAAAGAAGCGCTCAAGCTTGCAGAAAAATTAAAAGAAAAAAGAAACAAAAAAGGAGCTTTGCAATTCTCATCTCGCGAAGTTGAAATAGAGTTGGACAAAAAAGGCAAGCCCGTCAGCATAAAAAAGAAAGAAGTTTTGCCCACAATGGAGATGATAGAAGAGTTTATGTTGCTTGCAAACAGAGTGGTTGCCGAATGGTCATCGTCCGCTTTTCCGAGCGATTTGTTGATTTACAGAATACACGAGACCCCCGATGAACAAAAAATAATTGAACTTAAGCAGTTTGTACGCGCCTTGGGTTATGACGCTTTAGACAATGTAAAATCAAGAATAACAAACAAAGATTTGGCTCGCCTGCTTTTGCAAGTAAAAAACACCCCGCATCAAGAGCTGATTGAACAGACACTGCTAAGATCGCTTGCAAAAGCTGTCTACAGCCACAAAAACGTTGGGCATTTTTCTTTGGGATTTCCTTTCTATACTCATTTTACTTCCCCCATTCGTCGTTACCCGGATATTATGGTTCACAGAATAATAAAATCTCGCCTGCAAAACAAAAAAATTGCCAAAGATGAACTGGCAAGCTACATAAAACTGGCACAACACAGCACAAAACGAGAAATAGAAGCCATGCGCGCCGAAAGAGACTCCATCGCGCAAAAACAAACCGAGTATATGGCAGAGCATATAGGTGAAGTATTTGAAGGGACCATAACGGGCGTAACCGAAAGAGGAATATTTGTTGCAGAACAACAAACAATGGCGGAAGGGTTTATTCCGATAAAAGATTTACCCGGCTTTTACAGCTTTAACGACAAAAAACTGAAACTTGAAAACAAAAAAGGTGAAGGATTTTCTCTGGGAGACAAAATAAAAATAAGATGCAAACAAGTTGATGTGGTTTCAAGAAAAATCACGTGGCAGTACGCTCAGTAAAAAATGTATACTCATTAGAGGTTGACAAATTTTTTATTTATGATAGTATAACAATGCAGGTCGCAAGTTGCGACCTTGCCTAAAACCCCGGCGCCGACCGTGCCGGCGCAATACAAGCCAGTGCACGGGAAAGGAGGGAAATTGAGATGGATCACGTCCATCTCGCACCCGGTTAGGCCGGGTGACCTAATTTTGCACTTTCTAAATAGAGAAAGCCCCACGCCGTGAGGGGCGAAAGATCACGGCCAACCGCCCGCGAAGCGCAAAGCGCTTCGCGGGCATTTTCATTTACAACAAAATTGTCACACTCTAGCTTTTCGCAACAGAGAGCGCCTCTTCCAGTTTAACGGATAGAAGTTTTGAAACACCGTCTGCGCCCATGGTAACTCCGTAGAGCTCACCTGCCGAGACCATCGTTTCGCGATTGTGAGTGATTAAAATAAGCTGGCTTTTTTTTGAGAGTTTGACTATCATCTCAGCGTAGCGTCTGCTGTTTGCTTCATCAAGCGCGGCGTCTGTCTCATCCAAAATCAAAAACGGTGGCGGATTTACTTGACTCATGGCAAAAATCAAAGCAATGGAAGTAAGCGCTCTCTCCCCTCCCGAGAGCGCTTCCAGGGTTGAAACTTTCTTTCTCGGAATTGCAACCGCAATCTCTATTCCGTCTTTTGCATCTTCTTGAGTATCATCTTTTATCAGTTTTAACTTTGCCGTCCCTCCACCAAACAAAATTGCAAAAAATTCCGCAAACACCTCGTTTATTTTCAAAATTCCACTTTCAAAACGCAAAGACAATTCTTTGTCTATATCTTTTATAAGCTGAACAAGCTTGGAGCCGCTGGTTTTTAAATCTGCCAATTCACCTTCCAAAAATTCAATTCTCTCTTTTACTTGTTTATACTCGTCAACAAAAGCTTCATCAACACTTCCCAGCTCTTCAAGCAATATTTTTTTCTTTTGTATCGCGTTTTTTAAAGTACTTGCCTCCCGCGCGCTTATCTTTTCATTTGACTCAACGGGTCTTATGC